>CALGSR010000142.1 GCA_937902115.1 uncultured Bacillus sp.
ACAATTGGGGTAAAAGCTGGCACTATTTTCATTACTATTTGTGCCGCTAGCTTTAGCTGCGGAATGGAGGTTAGTATGAATTTAGGAGATATTATTTATAGGGGGACATTTAATTGATGAAACGAGGACTGGGGCTGCTTCTTATTGCAACCATTCTTTGGGGTGGAAATTATATATGCGGACGGTTTCTTGGACCTTCCATGCCGTCAACACTGTTGAATACGATCCGTTGGGCGATTTCAACACTTATTCTTGTTGGCATTCTTTTACTTAATGGAAAGAGATTGCCGCTAATAAAAGAGTGGAAGAAATTCTCCTTACTTGGTTTTACAGGAATCTTTGCTTTTTCAACATTAAATTACTTAGCTTTGCAATCGATCAGTGCCTCACAGGCAGGGATGATTTCAGCTGGTGTACCGATCGCGATTCTATTATTCACACCTTTTGTCTTAAAAGAGAAGATAAGCGGAAAAGCCTGGATTTGTGCCATTATTTCAATCATTGGTGTTTTCATCCTAGTTCAAGGAAAAAATGTCGCAGCCACAGAAGGCTCGCTTATTGGGAACATAGAAATGGTATTAGCATGTCTGGCATGGGGGGTTTATACCGTACTCGGCAAAAAATTTAGCAAGGAAATCGACCCATTGACGCAAACAGCTGGTGCGGCTTTTTATGGCACGATTTTCAGTGCGATCAGCAGTATCGGGACGGTAGATATAGACATGATACAAATAACAATGCCTGTCATCTTAAGTATCTTATATGTTAGTACACTGGCTTCAGTTGGTGCTTACCTTGCTTGGAATGCAGGTGTCAAAATCGTTGGTGCCAGTCAGGCTGCCCCTTACATCAACATGCTGCCGGTGTGGACCGTTGTCTTCGGTGTCATTCTCTTGAATGAGAAAATTTCCCTTTTATCCGGAATTGGCGGTGCCATCACCATCCTCGGTGCGGTATTAGCAACTGTTGAACGGAATTCTATTCTTTCTTTTTTTAAAAGAGGGACGCTTGAAAAACATATATAATGAAGAAACGGGCAGTTTAAACTCGCCCGTTTCTTCTGATCCATTTTCCGCCATCCATATCGGTACTCATGCAAATTTGTATCGATTACATATTTTGCAACTCCTGATCAAATAATTCCTTTTGTTGCGCAATAATGGAGATCGCTCTGTCAGATATATGACTTAATTCCTGATACAGTTCTTTAGATGACAAATTGTCTCCTTCTTGAACCTCTTGGAAAATTTGTTCAGCCAATTCTCTTCTCTTATGTCCAATGGCTCTCAATTCTCCGCCCAATTGCTCTAGTTGATTTCTATCCAATCTCTTTACCTCCTATTGAATGTAAAAGGTTAAATGGATGACCAATTTTATTTTAGTACCACTAGTATTAATATGGCCAATTGGCTGATCTATTAAGCATGTTTTATGGACTTTTTATTCCACTTAGCGCTTTAATTCTTACTCATTTGCTTTGCTATACTGATATTCGATTTCATCATTTTTTTCATTGTAATGTACTTGCAAATCATGACCGTCAAAAAACCATAAATCTGACTCCTCTACAAAAAAGGTGATTCCATCATGTACAGTGCTGGCAATGATGTCGATCGGTACTTCTTTTGTAAACCCTAAAGAATACGTTTCTTGAACAGGACTCGAACCATAGAATTTAGTATAAAATCTGATATAGTCTCCATTCTTCAATTCCATTTCTTCCTTATACCATTTGATTGCCTGTTCAGTAATTGTAATGACCATATAAATCCTCCTTTCGTTTCTTTTCTATGATGATCCTGGAGGTGGTGCAGAAATCAAATTTATCTTTTTCGTCTATGCATTCAAATACAGCTTAGGGGTGCTTATTAAAGGATTTTAGATAAGTCACTCCATTCAATAATTCTTGGTAGATCCAAATGACGATTATAGGACTGATCCTTTACATATACTTTTAATGTATCCTGATCCAATGTATTTAACACAGCCGGTTTATCATCAAAATAATAATCAAGGTGAAGCCGCTTAATAATATGAATTTTTTCATCATCCTGCATGCCATAATAAAATCTGTCTTCTCTTACCGGAAATCCCTTATCGAGCATCCATTGCTTTGTACGTTCTCCGTGTACCTTCGGCCTTGCCGTAATATAATAGATTTCATGCCCCTGTTTGTCTAATTCCTGCAAAATCTCAACCGCTGCTGGATACGAAGGACAATCTGTAAAATAAATTTCTTCCATACTGCTTATCCACATATGTTTCCCTTGTTCCTCTGTTAAATCGAAAATTTCATGAATATTTACCTTATCTAAAGCATGAAACGAAGCAATGTCTACTTCCTTTCCCAGCTTTTTCTTATAAATATGAAAAGCATGCTCTCTTAAATTTATGAGTGTGTCATCAATATCAAAGCCTAGTTTCATTATTCATCCCTCAGAATTTCTTTTTTGTTTAATCATATGGATATTCATGTGGAAGATCAAGATAAACGAATTCAGATGCAAAGAGGGTATTCTGAAGCTTTCATTAACTATGTTTTTCGCTTAAAATATGTTAAAATAATACTTGTCTTTAAGAATGCTATTGCTGGTGCAGCTGAGCTAACTGGTCGAGCCCTCCACTCGTAATAATAGGGTCGCAGGTTCAAGTCCAGTACCCAGAATCTCCCCTTCCAATAAAAATCTTCAGAATCATTGAATCGATCAATTGCCTTGATTATTACACCACTTTACATTTTTCTACAAATACTTTACAATGAACTTATAAAATTGAATATTTAGTGAACAAACACTATGTTCTGATAATTAAAGCTTCATTGATTAAATGTTTTTAAATTTAAAAGAACTAAACTTGTTTTTAATTATCGTTTTTTGAGAACGATAATTAAAATGAATTGTGTAACTTAACACTTTAACATCGGCTATTAAACCATTAATAACTATAATTATTAAATTTTGGTAGATATTTAATCTATAAGTAAAAGATTATACTATGATAGATTATCATTTATGCAGAAAAGGAATGTGCGCGACTTGGCAGTACCTTTATTTGCTGTGAAGCTAAAACAGAAGCGCCTGAATCTTTTCTGCAAATCTTAGGGGATAAGGGATGGAATAATATGAGCAACGGACAAAAGAGAACTGACGTTATCTTAATTGGTGCAGGAATCATGAGTGCAACTTTAGGGTCACTGCTAAAAGAATTAGTACCCGATTGGGAGATTACAGTGTTCGAAAAGCTTGCTAACGCGGGAGAAGAAAGTTCTAACGAATGGAATAATGCGGGTACAGGACATTCTGCTCTATGTGAGCTTAACTACACCGTTGAAAAGTCGGATGGCTCGATAGATATTACTAAAGCGATTAATATTAATGAACAGTTCCAAATTACACGTCAATTTTGGTCCTATCTTGTAAACAAAAATCTGATTCGTAATCCACATGACTTTATCATGCCATTACCTCACATCAGTTTTGTACAAGGTGATAAAAATGTAACATTTTTGAGAAATCGTTTTGAAGCGCTTTCAAACAATCCAATGTTTCAAGGGATGGAATTTTCAGATGACCCAGAAAAACTAATGGAATGGCTTCCATTGATGATGAAAGACCGCGATGTAAACGAACCGATAGCAGCAACTAGGATCGAGTCTGGGACGGATGTTAACTTTGGTGCTTTAACTCGTATGCTATTTGATCATTTAGAGAGTAATAGTGTCAATGTTAACTATAAACATAAGGTTGAAGATATCAAACGAACTAGTGACGGATTATGGGAATTAAAAGTAAAAGATCTTGATAGTGGTGCAGTTGAACGTCATAGCGCGAAATTTGTCTTTATTGGCGGTGGTGGCGGGAGCCTGCATTTATTGCAAAAAATAGGTATTCCAGAGAGTAAACAAATTGGAGGGTTCCCTGTCAGCGGACTGTTCCTAGTATGTAACAAGCCGGAGATTGTCGAGCAGCATCATGCAAAAGTATACGGCAAAGCAAAAGTTGGTGCTCCTCCTATGTCTGTACCGCATCTTGATACACGATATATTGAAAATGAAAAATCGCTGTTATTTGGACCATTTGCCGGCTTTTCGCCAAAATTCTTAAAAACAGGTTCAAATATGGATTTATTAAATTCCATAAAACCAAATAATGTGTTTACAATGTTAGCAGCAGGTGCAAAAAACATTCCATTGACAAAATACTTGGTTCAACAGCTTATGTTATCGAAAGAACAGCGTATCGAAGAGCTGCGTGAATTTATTCCAAATGCAAAAAGTGAAGATTGGGATATCGTGGTAGCTGGACAGCGTGTACAAGTTATTAAAGATACAGAAGCAGGCGGTAAAGGAACACTGCAATTTGGTACAGAGGTTGTTAGTGCGACTGACGGCTCAGTCGCTGCGTTACTAGGAGCTTCACCAGGTGCTTCAACTGCTGTTCATGTTATGCTTGAGGTAATTAAAAAATGTTTCCCGCAACATCTAAAAGCGTGGGAACCAAAAATAAAAGAAATGGTTCCGACTTACGGCGTCTCACTAATGGAAAACCCAGAGCTTTTCCATAAATTCCATACTGCAACCGCGCTAGCCCTTGGACTAATGGACAAGCCTGTACAACCAGAAGAGCAAAGACAATTAGTAGGTGCAAATTAAAGCGAAACGATTATAGAACAAGATATTATGTGATTACCATCATTAACTAAGGCTTTTTTTGTAAAGTTTGGTATTACAATCTAAAGACCGCCTCATCATGATGTGAGGCGGTCTTTTTATGTTATGATTAACGATGGTTACTCCTCTATCCAGAACAAGATTACTATTTTTAAGCGTGGTGAATCTCTATCGATATTCGGCAACTAACCTACTTTTTAGAAGTAGCCAAGCAGAAAAGCATGACAAAAGCAGCTGACAAACTGCATATTTCACAGCCTGCACTAAGCAAAATGGTCAAAGGACTGGAAGAAGAACTTGGGATGACATTGATTATCCGGACCAATAAATCAAGCCAAGTAACAGATGCAGGAAAAATTGTCATGGAATATGCCGTTAAGATGAATGCCCTGCTAAATGAAATGAATGTAACGCTGTCAGATATGACGAACCTACAGCATGGATCGCTTCATATTGGCATTCCTCCAATAGCAGGCAGTCTATATTTTCCTAAAGTGATTGCTGAATTTCACAAAGCATTTCCAAAAATTAAAATCAATATTACTGAGTTTACGGCTCCTAAGCTGATGAAGAAAGTTATTGAAGGTGAAATTGAATTGGGCATCGCTGTTCTGCCAATGGATGAGGCAGATTTTCAATTATATCCGATTATTAGTGAAGAAATGAAGCTTTTGGTCCATTATGAACACCCGCTTACTAAGAAAAAGAATGTCCATTTAAGAGAATTAGAAAATGAAGAATTTATATTTTATCATGAAGATTTTGCCCTTCACGACATTATTTGGCGACAATGTATTAACGAAGGATTTGCGCCAAATATCTTATTTAAAAGTTCGCAATGGGACTTCATGGCGGAAATGGTCGCCGCCAACTTGGGCGTAACGATTCTTCCGGAATCCATCTGTAGCCGGGTAGACCATCAGCATATTAAAATTATTAACTTAACCCCAGCCACTCCATGGGATTTGGCAGTCATTACAAAGAAAGATAAATATATTTCCAATGCAGCCAGAACATTTATCGATTTTACCCTAAAACTTAAAAAGTAAGTTTTGTATGCCCACACCTATCTGTTGTGGGTTTTTTCATCCCCTCATAAGATGAAAACCTTTACTTATAATAAAAAGCCCTTTCATTACTTTTAGTTATATCAGATATGAAATAAATGTATTTTACGATTATGCGCCCACCATATATAGTAGAGATAATCTCACAAGTCGTTAAGAAAAAGGAGTGAACAAGCGTGAAGTTAATAACCATAATCATCCAAATTTTATTCATTTATCTGTTTTTATTTTTAGGAACCATGGTTAAAGCTATAGTATCTTTGCCCATCCCTGCTTCAATGATTGGGTTATTGCTTCTATTGCTTGCCTTAAAACTTGGCATTGTCAAACTTGAATGGATTGAACAAGGTGGTAATTGGCTTTTGGCAGAATTAATGTTGTTTTTTGTCCCTTCTGCAGTTGGAATCGTTAATTATGATGAGATGTTGAGCTGGCAGGGATTTGAGACTATTTTATTAATTGGGATTAGTACATTTATTGTCATTGGCTCTACTGCCTATATTGCAGAGAAAATTAATAACCGAAAAGGAAAGGAGCTAACAAGATGAGCATACTTATCGGCACATTGATTACATATATTGTTTACCTTTTGGCAAAAAAGGCTTATCGAAAATGGTCCTTTCCTTTATTAAATCCACTGCTTGTCAGTCCAATTGTCTTAATCGGATTCATCAGCATGGCAGATATCCAGGCGTCTTCCTATTTAAATGATACGAAATGGATCACAAATATGCTTGGACCAGCAACGGTTGCTTTTGCGATTCCCATTTACAAACACTTTCATTTATTAAAGAAATATATCGGGAATATACTCGTAAGTATTTCATGCGGAACTTTTGTTGCAATTGTTACTTCATTTGCCTTAGCATTTCTCGGACAAATGCCTTCTGAATTATTGCTAAGTCTCCTGCCACGTTCCATTACAACACCGATTGCGATTGAAATGTCTAAGGATATAGGCGGACTCCCAGCACTTACGACCGTTTTTGTCATTATTACTGGAATAAGCGGCGGGACGATCGGACCATCAATTATTAAATGGTTTTCAATAAAATCACCTGTTGCCAGGGGGTTGGCACTTGGTATGGGTGCCCACGGATCCGGAACTGCCGCTGCGATGGAATATGGCGAAAAGGAAGCAACCTTCTCCACCATTGCTTTAATTTTTGCCGCATGGATTACCCTCATTTGGGGTAACTCACTCATTCCTGCATTAATGTACATGATTCAATGAAACGGATTGAATTAGTAGTTTATTATTATTTATAAAAAGACGAAGCGCAAGAAAATACCCCCCTCGTGCTTTGTCTTATTTCCATTCATTCAAGTGAAGCTTTTACATACCTTTGGTAGTAAAGTAGAAAAGTCATGAGCTGTCATCGTTTGCTCTCCATTTTGTTCAATCCATTCATCTGCACATGCCCCATGAATGTATACAGCATTTGCAACGCCATCTTCTATTTGATCATAGGTTCCCGCAGCCGCTAAGAGCATGCCTGTTAACGTATCACCAGTCCCGCCTTTTGATAAGGCACGATTACCGGTTAGATTGATTATACCAGTGCCATCAGGGAATGCGATCACGGAATATTTCCCCTTTAAAATCACAATAAGACGATGTTCCTTTGCATAGTTAGATGCCATTTGAATCCGATTCTTCTGTATTTCCTTACTCGATTTTCCTGTTAATCGGCTGAACTCGCCAGGATGCGGGGTAATGATTGTTGCCTGCACCCGCTGTCTATACTCCCTCCTGTTTAACGCTCCCGCATCTAGGATAACCGGTATCGGAAGCGGAATAATTTCCTCTATCTTTTTCTCCAATGATTCATCCGGTGTAAGTCCAGGCCCTATAGCGATAGCGGAATATGAATCTTCCAAAGCAGACAAGGAAAGATTAAATTGAAAAGTAGCTTCAGGAGCAAACTGCCCAATTACAGTGGACGCATGTTTGGTTGTTGCAATGGACAGTTTACCGGCTCCAAAGCGGAGGGCCCCAATGGCAGCTAATGCAGCACTTCCCGGCATTTCATCGTTCCCTGCGATTAATAATGACGTACCGAACGTTCCTTTATGCGTATTTCCGCTCCTATGCGGCATAACCCTTCTCACATCCCCTTCAGTCCAAACCTTCCACCCACTGGTTTGAGGAATCCCGATATCTACTGCAATCATTTTTCCATAAAATTCGGAAGATGGAAAAAGAAAGGCTGATGGTTTAAAACCATGGAGGGAAATCGTATAATCTGCGCGAACGGAATATTCGTCAATACTTCCATCATCGGAGGCAGCACCTGTCGGAAGATCAATGGCAATGACTTTTTTTTGCTGTTGATTAATCCAGTTTGTTATTCTTGCCAAGTCTAAACGTAGTGGCAGCACGCTTCCAACTCCAAGTAAGCTGTCGATAATCCAGTCAGGCTTCAACTCTTCTGAATACGATTCGGCCTCATAACCGCATGCCTGAAAATAGCCATAATGTTCCTTTGCTGTTTCGGTCTGAGGAACTCCGAGCGGGAAAACCAAGGAGACTTTAAAGCCATTATTTTTCATATAGCGAGCAAGCACAATACCATCCCCACCGTTATTCCCTTTTCCAGACAAAATTAATACTTGCTCCGTCTTGCTGATTCTTTTTTCTATTTCCCGGTATAATCCGGCACCGGCATTTTCCATCAACGCAAACAAGGACATTCCTTTTTCCGCAGCTTGTGCATCTGCTTCTTTAATCTCTTGGCTGGTATAGATGTACATAAATAATTCCTCCTTCTTTACACAATAACTTATTTACATTATAATACACTGTTGATTGTATATGAAAAACCATTTAGCGGATTTTATTATAATGGAAGAAACTATTAGTTTTCTTTTTGAAAGGGATGTAAAGCAATCGTGAATATTACGGAATATACAGTAGAGGAAATTAAAGATCCAACCGGTATTTTAACTGGAAGGCGTTATGAATTCTTATTAAATATCGAAGTGCCTGAGGAAGATGAGTTATACAATGAAAATGGATTACAATTAAAAGTGCTTTACCTTGTTGATGAAGAAAAGCAAAAGATTTTAAATTATCATTTCTACGACAGCTTGGAAAATAAATATTTAGAGTTCGGTCTAGAAGAAGATGAAGAAAAACTTATCAAAGAATTCTGTGCTGAACATTATCAGGAAGTCGATGAATAAAAAGCGAGGCTCTAAGAGCCTCGCTTCTTTTCTAACTTTCAATTTCTTTACCTTCCTCAACGATATGAAACAGAAGATGAGCTAAATGATGAATGGGACTGTATACCTCTTCATCCTCTTCACCTTCCTCTGATTCATCCTGGAATTCAAGATCATTTAAATGAAGTGCTACAAATTGATAAAAGTCTTTTAATTCAAATCCAAAGCAAGCTGAAGGATCTTCCTCTTCCTCTTCGTATTGTAAGACTAAATAGGATTCATTTCCCTGACTGTCTTCTGCATCAAAAAAAATAAAAAATCCGATATTTGTATCTAGTTCAAACAAATGTCTCGTTCCACCCTCGGTTACCCTGTTAAAATCTTCTTCATTTAGCTTTTGAACATGCATAGCATCCACATGATCTTCTTGATGAAACTGAACGGTAAATGATTTCAAATCAAAAATCTCCTCTCTATTGCTTTATAATTGATTTTCTATAAGTTACAATTATGTTGCAATACTTCTTTGCTGCAATTTTGCACTTTCTTGGTATTAGCGCAAAAAAAGTCCGGCATTGCCGGACTTTTTGCTGAATGAAGTTAAAGTTTCTCAACATTTACTGCTTGAGGGCCACGCTGACCTTCTTCTATGTCAAAACTTACTTCCTGACCTTCATCGAGAGTTTTGAATCCTTCGATGTTAATGGCTGAGTAATGAACAAATACATCATCTCCGCCTTCTACTTCAATAAATCCGAAGCCTTTCTCAGCATTAAACCATTTTACTTTACCTGTTGCCTTTACATTTTCCTCCTAAAGCTCATAGCGAATAATACAGAACTATGTGAACTATGTTCTGTCTTTATTAATATGGGTAAGATTAACGAATTTTATAATGTATTTATGACATTATTTTTATTTTTAGCGATTTTTTTCGCTATTTGAATGACTTCTTCCTCTTCTGCGATCCCGATCACGTGAAGCTGAAGATTTTCTATCGTTCCGTCCGCCCCTATCATTGCGTCGTTTGCGATCAAATTCGAATTTAGGCTTCTTAGATCTTAAAGGCTCAACCGCCGTTATTCTAACTGGTGTTGCATCAGGCTCTTTTGTTATTATTTTCAGTGCTGCTGCCAAAAGAGTTACTGAATCAGTATCTTGAAGCAGGTTTTCTGCTAACCGTTTATATTCATTATAATCATTACGTTCAATTGTCTCCATTAGCTGATTAACAGCCGCTTGCTGATTGCCTGCCAAAACATCATGCATTGTAGGGATTGGCATTTTTGCCATTTTCTTTTTCGTGACATTTTCGATAGTTTTTAAATGGTCGATTTCTCTTGGTGTTACAAAGGTTATTGCCTTCCCTTTTTTCCCTGCTCTTCCGGTACGGCCGATTCGGTGTACATAACTTTCAGGATCTTGAGGGATATCAAAATTATAAACATGCGAAACTCCACTGATATCAAGGCCACGGGCTGCAACATCAGTTGCCACCATTATATCAATAGACTGTTCTTTGAAACGACGGATTACTTGATCGCGTTTTGCCTGCGGAATATCCCCGTGAATACCTTCAGCCGAATAACCTCTTTTAATTAATCCATCAACGACTTCATCGACACGCTTTTTTGTCCGCCCGAAAACAATCGCAAGCTCAGGTGTCTGAATATCAAGCAGACTGCATAAAACATCGAATTTTTGCTTTTCATGAGCTTCAAGATAAAACTGCTCAATGTTGGTTACAGTCATTTCTTTTGCCTTAACCTTTACAACTTCTGGCTCAATCATAAATCGTTCTGCCAATGATTGGATTCGCCTAGGCATGGTTGCAGAAAATAACATCGTCTGCTTTTCCTTCGGCATTTCAGCGAGGATCTTTTCAATATCTTCAATAAAACCCATATTCAGCATTTCATCTGCTTCATCTAGTACAACCATCTTAACCGATCCCAGACGTACTGTTTTTCTTTCTATATGATCGATTAGCCGTCCTGGTGTAGCAGCAATGACCTGTGGTCTATTTTTTAACGTGTAGGACAAACAACAAGTCCTTGAAGCCCTTCATCTACATTTAATTTTTCCAAAAGAGGTACACCAAAAGCGGTTGTTTTCCCTGTACCTGTTTGTGCCTGTCCAATCATGTCCTTCCCATTTAAAGCAATAGGTATCGCTTGTGCTTGAATAGGTGTTGGTTCTTCAAACCCCATATTATTAACAGCTTGTTCAAGTTCTTTACTTAAGCCGAAATCTGAAAAAGTGATCAAAATCTTTTTCCTCCTTAAAATAAACAAATCCTTCGTACATTAATAGGTTTGCCATTTACATCTTCTTTTTTTCATTAATCTTTTATATTTTTGCGGAAATACGGTATACATACATGGATAACTATTGTCATGCATAGGTACAGTTAAAGTTGCATACATTTCATTTCCACAATAAAAAGGTGATGCACTTTAGGAAATGCACCACCTTTTATCAGGAGCTTATTAAGCTTTTACTACGTTTGCAGCCTGAGGTCCGCGGTTTCCTTCAACGATATCAAAAGAAACGTCTTGGCCTTCTTCTAAAGTTTTGAAGCCATCAGTTTGAATCGCTGAGAAATGAACGAAAACGTCTTGACCTTGTGAAGATTCGATAAATCCAAATCCTTTTTCTGCATTAAACCATTTAACTTTACCTGAATTCATGAGTACATATAAATATTTACCCATAAAAAAACCGTAGTTGCAAAAACTGTTGGAAATAACATCGCACTCAGTTTTTACACTACGACAACTTATCCAAAAATATATATACCGAACTTAATAGCGTTATTCCTACTATAATCGTTATGAATGGATTTGTCAAACGATTATCTCTCAATTAATATTAGATGAAGTGGCAACTTCAGATGGAACCTTATTGACCAACCTTTTCATTTCTAAGTCTTAATACTTTTTCTGCTGCTTCAACTGTATGCTTTAGGAGCATCGAGATGGTAACTGGGCCCACTCCACCTGGGACCGGAGTAATGGCTGATGATTTTTTCAAACATGATTCATAATCGGCATCGCCGATATTTCCTGGATTATAGCCGGCATCTAAAACCACAGCTCCTTCTTTAAGCCATTCCCCTTGAATAAAATTAGGTTTCCCAACTGCAGCCACGACAATATCAGCCATAGCAACGATTTCAGGTAAATTCTGCGTATAGGAGTGGCAAGTCGTAACGGTTGCATTTCTATTTAACAGTAAAGCAGACACAGGTTTTCCAAGAATTGGACTTCTTCCTACTACTACGGCATGTTTACCTTTAGCCTCAATACCATAATAATCCATAATGGCAATAATTGCAGCAGGAGTGCAGGATGGATACATTCCGAATCCTAAAGCGGTTTGACCATATCCAAAACTAGTAACCCCATCAACGTCCTTTTCTATATCGATAGTCTCGAAGCATTTTCGTTCGTCAATTTGTTTTGGAACTGGATGCTGAAGTAGAATTCCATGAACTTCTGAATCTTTGTTTAGTGATTGAATAACATCTAAAAGTTCTTCCGTAGTCGTCTCTTTAGGTAAGTGGATTCGTTTTGATTCGATCCCGAGCTTTTTACATGCATTCCCTTTCATTCTCACATAAGTTTCAGAAGAGGGATCATCACCAACAAGAATCGTTGCTAAACAAGGGACTATTCCAGAACGAGTTAATTGTTCCACTCTAACCTTTAATTTCTCCTTCAAATCATTTGCTACTGTTGTTCCATTAAGAATTAGTTGATTTTCCATACATAAACCTCCAATAATTGACACAATACAACAATAATAACACATATAATTTTAATAAAAAATATCATTTTGTTCGTTTTTCTAGCTATTTTTAAAAGTGAATAAACTTAATGCTAAAAAAAATAACCCGTTCATACGGGTTATTTTTGGCGGACAACTTCAAAAATATGAGTACTTTTTAAAAATCATTGTAAAACTTAAAACAATAGAAGCCCTGCCTCTCTTCCATCTATACGGCTCCTAGGCCGCGCCAGTAGGATTCAAGTTCTATGATAATAAGGGTAAATGAAGGAAATGAGATTTTGCAGACTGAAGTATTGATGCAAACGAAGATTTATTTCAAAAGAAGTGGTATCGGAAGGTTCTATTACACTTTTAGCCATAGTGAGATTACGGCTATCTGAAAAATCTATAATCTATTCTATCTTTTCTCTTTTTTAACTCTTATTGAAGTCCATTTAAATAGAATAACATTTTTTCTTTCATTTGTCAAACAAGGCTATCAATAGCGAACAGCCCTTATGTAGATTTTCTACCAGTATTTTTCTATAAAACGGCCTGCATCCACCTGCCACTTTTTATATTGTGCTGTTTCAGCCAAATAATTTATCTTTTAACGAACTTGCCGAAAGATGTATTTTAAAAGAAAATATAAAAAAGAGGGTTCCTGATTAAGGAATTCCTCTTTTTAGAAGCATTATAATTCTTTATACAGATTTGCTAATTCAATTGCCGTAACCGCTGCATCGTACCCTTTGTTTCCGGCCTTTGTACCTGCCCGTTCAATCGCTTGTTCAATTGTATCAGTCGTTAATACTCCGAAAATAACCGGCTCTCCTGTTTCCATGGATGCTGCTGCCACTCCTTTAGCTACTTCATTGCTGACGAAGTCAAAGTGAGGTGTTGCTCCCCTGATAACAGCTCCGAGTGTAATAACAGCATCATACTCTTTCTTTTGTGCCAGCTTTTGAGCTGTTAACGGAATTTCAAACGCACCCGGCACCCAAATAACGGTAATATCATCTTCCGATACACCATGGCGTTTAAGGGCATCTTCCGCACCGCTTAATAATCTTCCATTAATGAACTCATTAAAACGAGCAACAACGATCGCAAATTTTAAACCAGACCCT
>CALGSR010000143.1 GCA_937902115.1 uncultured Bacillus sp.
TTCGAGACATTTCTGACTTCTACATACGGTTCCATCCGATCACCTCATACGATTAATTGTCTCTATGCTCTATTTACTTTCCCCTATTTTGTTTCCATATATGAAAATTTCTCCCGCTGGATTTGGTAAACCCGAAAGTAAAATCAGCGGCATCGATCACAAATAGCCGTGTAACTGATTTTTCGTCAGTTATACGGCTATTTCATTTGAAATAAGTTTTGCTTAAAATCCATTCTCCACTAACCATTTCATGATGCTTTCTTCTCTTTCCTTAAGATGATCTCGCTCCGGATCATATTTGCTCATTTTCTTCTCGGCAACAATCCTTCCATCGACCATAAACAAGATTCTTTCCGTTTTCGCTGCCACCTTCACATCGTGGGTCACGATCATGATTGTTGTTCCTTTTCGATTAATCTCGGCAAGGATAGACATAATTTCTTCGGTTGCATTGGAATCCAATGCTCCAGTCGGTTCGTCACCAAAGATGATTTCCGGATCATTGATCAATGCTCTGCAAATGCCGACTCTCTGCAGCTGGCCTCCTGAACCTTGAATGATACTATTATCTGCCAATTTTTCAATACCAGTCATTTGCAACAGTTTTTTTGCTTTTTGATAGACAGCCTTTTTATCCGCATCTCTTGCTACAAGAGCAGGGAACATCACATTATCAATCAGAGATAGATTTTTTAACAGATTGATATCTTGAAAGATAAATCCCATTTTTTCGAGGCGAATTTGTGCCAGTTCCTCTTCTTTTAAACGAGTCATTTCTTGGTCTTTGAATTTCACACTTCCTGAAGTGACCCGATCCATCCCACTGACATTATACAGCAGGGTGGATTTTCCGCTTCCTGATGGACCCATAACCGATACGAATTCTCCTTCTTCAATTATCAAATCCACATCTTTTAAAATATGAAGTTCTTGCTGTGGATCTAACTGTACCTTCTTATTTATTTCATTTGCTTCTATTATCTTACTCAAATGTATTCCCTCCATAGTTATGCCTTTCATTTATAACAATTCCTTCACTAAGGAAACTTTTCCTCATTCGTTAATGCATCTTCTGTCTTTGCTGTTCATACCTTATTAGCTTCTTAATACAACAGATAAATCTTCTGTTGCCGCTGCCTTACAGGAAACAACAATCGTGAAACTGACAAAAATCATCAGCGATAGCGGACATAACAGCCATGTTTGCCAAACTATATTTACCAATTCAATTTTTGCCGCACCCATTGTAGACATGACCTGACTAACTAGAAATTCACCTAAAAAGCTCGAAGCCATTACTCCTAAAAGAATTCCCAACACGAGCACCATCAAAGTTCCTGCCATATATTGCTGGCTTATCTTTTGAGAGGTTAAGCCGATGCTGCGCATAATCGCAATCTGGGACATATCTTTGGATAATAACATTCGTAAAAACAAGGAAGTGATAAGGACACTGATGATCAAGGCAATGATGATTCCGCCGATGACTACGGTGCGCATTTGCTCAATGATATTGCCAAGGGTCTGCTGTGTATATTCTTGAATATCATTTACTTGTGCAGCGGGATAGGCATTCTGGTAGTCGTCCATTTTCACTTGTTTATCAACACCAGGAGCAACATCCATACTCACGATATACCAAAGAACAGCTGCTTCATTGACACCAAGGCTGGAATGCGCTTTGGCTGTCTTTCCTCCATTTGTAATATCTTGGTAAATACCAGTTACCTTCAAAGTCTTTTCGTTCGTGCCAGCCCTTACGGTTATTTCATCTCCCACTTTCTTGTTTAATGCGTTCTTCCCCGCATTGGCAAATGAAAGGGAAATTTCTCCTTCGGCTTCCGGTGCTCTTCCTTCCAAATACTTTAATGGAAAGACAGAAAAATCACCGATTTCAACGTTCATATAGTCCCAAGAGCCTTCCACATTTTTCACCCGATAGGAACTCGTGATGTATGCGGCATACTTTTCAATATCTGCATCTTTCTGCAGTTCTTCCTGTAGCTTTTGAAAATCTTCTGTTATATGTTCGGTTCTGCGCAGGTCGATTCTCATGTCGGACTTTCCAATCCCCATGTAGGTGGCAAATTCCGATGAATTCATTGTGTTATACATATTTAATGGAAGGATGACAATAAATGTACAAACCGCATAAATAAAGAACAGTAATCGATAGAGTTTAAATCGTTGCCATACATCCCTTAGTCCCATATAGATATGGGTACTGAAAAATTTATTCTTAAGCAGAGGAAAGCGATATTTCCGCTTCTTCCCACGCTCCATAATATTTGAACGTAATGCCTCCACTGCCGAAATTTTATCAATTCTTTTCAGAACACTTTTGCAGTACATGACAATCATGAGATAAACAACGAGCGGAGCGATAAGGGATAGCATGTATTGTAAGTTTCCTGAAAAATCAGAGGATATGTAAAGTCTCATATTGCCATTAATTAGATGGACGACTGCAAAGGATAGCAGATAGCCGATGATCCCGGCTGCAACAGCCATGATTCTGTATTTGTTCAAATACACTTTCTTAATATCCTTTTTCGATATTCCGATTGCTTTCATGACCCCGATTTCTCTTAAATCTTCATCAATCGTTGCCAGAAACGTAAGTCGGATGCAAAGTGAAGCAATGACAACGAGAAGTAAACTAATAAGAACGATAACCATAGCCACGGCCGCATCTGAGAGAGCATTAAAAACCATGAAGATTTTCGCCCCAACTGCCGGTCCGTTTGCCGGTAGACCTGCTTCAATATAGGCCGTCTGTACTACTTGCATATTCGCATTTTCATTTAATTTAAATTGAATCAAATACTCCAGTTCTGTTGCGTTCAAATCAAGCATTTCATCATAATCCTTCTTGTTGAGCACAAAACGTTTTGAAGAGGTAAGGGAAGAATTCATCTCATAATCTCTTGCATAATCTGCGATAACAAACTCTTTCTCAAACTCGCCGTTTTTTACTGTAATCGTTTCGCCGATTTTCAAGTCATATTGCTGCATAAAATAAATCGGAACCGCGACTTCCCCTTCTTTTACATCTAACTTTTCATTATTTAAGTTTTGAACGACAAAGGAAATATCTTGAACCGTTCCAGCCATCGTTTGATCATCACCAAAATAAATATGGCTTCCATCAATTGTTAGAAGAACCATCGTTTCTTGCATTGCAATATCCTCACGATGTTCTTCTGTAAATACATCAATTTTTGCCTGGTCTATTTCTCCTGCATGCATTTGTGTAATATCCGCCGGGACTGCGCGTCCTTGCAAGTCTGACATCGATTGAATCAGATTGGCCACGTTATTGATGGCGCTTGCCGCTAAAATTACAGCCATCGTAATAAAGATAAATATGGCTGTTGTGACCATTTTGTTTCGAGTTAAATCATTTTTAACAATTTTCAAAAACATTTTACTTTCTCCTCCCTGCCGCAACCCCTTTTGCGAAACTTTCTATTATTGAGATAACTGTTCAGACTGCAAACCGCTGTCAGGCCCTGTCCGCGATTCCATTTCACGAATATTCTTTGATTTAGAAACAAATAATGCCGTAATGATGAGACCTAATCCGGAAAGCATGATTAAAAAACCAATTCCTCTTGTTTCACCAGTGCCAATTACTTTTCCAACTGTATCCGCCAGCACACCGCCTTCTACAAGTACCGGATTAAAGACATAATCTGCAAGTACTCCGGCAAAAACATAGGCAATGACAAACCCCACCTGTGAAATCAAAGAAATGAGACCCCATGCCCTTCCCTGCTTATCATTAGCAATCGATTTTCTGATCAAAACATCGATACATGTTGTCGCAAATGGCAATGTAGTGAAGAATAAAAATCCTGTAACAATTATGACCGGAATGCTGCTTGTTGCCCCGAATCCTGCCATCATCAGACCTGCCAGCACAAAGCTTGCTATCATCACCTTCACAAAATTTTTCTTTAATATTCCTTTGCCAATCAAAATACTGGAAAACATCATCCCGCTAGCAACAGTGGTCTGCAGAATTCCCGTCGTCTTTTCACTGGCAAAAGATAGGATCATCGGTTTGGAAAGCACTTGGATGATTCCCATATAGAACATAAGAAAGGAAACCAGTACAATTAACAACATGACCCCTTTTGATTCAAGAATAATTTGCCATCCTTCTTTTAAATCCTTGAAAAAATCCAATTCTTTCTTTTTCCGTGATTTAACCGCTAGCGATTTTCTTACC
>CALGSR010000144.1 GCA_937902115.1 uncultured Bacillus sp.
CCTTCACTTTTCACAAGGGTTGAAATCAAACCTGATTTCCCGATAATCGGCTCAGCATACCACTCTCCATTCTCCTGAAACAGACGTGCGCGGACAAAATCCGTGCGCCCTGGAGTGGAAGGGAGGTTTTTCGTTAAAATGGCCCTCGCTAAATTCTTCTCGGTTGTTTTCCAGCCCGTAAGCTTTTGTAAAATGGCTTTACCAAATAAATAGAAAATAATCAAGGCAGATGCAGGATGACCCGGCAGCCCGATAATCGGCTTATTGCCCGCTGCTGCTAGAATCGTTGGTTTCCCTGGTTTAATAGAAATACCGTGGACAAATACACCAGGCTTGCCAAGGGCATCAATCACATCGACTGAATAATCCTTCGTCCCGACGGAGCTGCCCCCGGAAAGAATGAAACAGTCTGTTTTCTCGAGCATTTCTCTTGTTTTTCTTTCTAATTCTTCACGACTGTCCTTGACAATCCCGCCATAAATAAAGTCACAGCCCCATTCCGACGCAAGAGCTCCGATTGTCATGCCATTCATATCACGAACTTGTCCGATTTCGAGCTTAACAGTTTCAATCGGTACAATTTCGTCACCTGTCGAAAGATAACCAATGACTGGTTTTCGATAGACACGCACTTCGGTAATTCCTTGTGAAGCAAGAGCCCCTAATTCCTGAGAACGTAATTTCATTCCGGCAGTTAACAGCGGCTCCCCTTCCTTTAAATCTTCACCAATCGAGATGACATTTTCCCCCGGTGCGACTTGGCGGTATAAATTCAAAAGTCCGTCTAAATTCTCGCAATGCTCAATCATAATCACGGCATCGCTATTTTCCGGCAGCATCCCGCCTGTCGGAACGTAGATCGCCTCGCCATCCTGCAAATCCCTTTCAGGAGCCTCGCCCATTTTCACCTCGCCGGCAACCTTTAAAAAGCCGGGCATATTTTCTGACGAACCAAATGTATCCTGTGCTTTCACCGCATAGCCATCAACCGTTGAACGGCGGAAGCCCGGAACATTTTCACGGACAACAATATCCTCTGCGATAATACGATGCAAAGCCTCACTTAACGGCAAGACTATTGTTTCTGTTAACGGAACAATCATTTCCTCGATAAGAGAAAATGTATCCTCAACCGATTTCACTTGAAAAAATTTCATCAATCCCCACTACCTTTATCATTAATGAATTGAATGGCCTTTTGATAATGCTCACGATTATTCATGTTAAAAAAATACTGCTCTTCATTCGGCAATCCGAGACTCGCCAACTCATCCTTTGTCACGGTTTTCAGATCAACATTTCTCAAAAAGCGCCAAATCCCTAATTCCTTTTTCTCTAACGATTTTCTAACCTCTCCCAACACTTCCCTGCGATAGGCTGCAAACAGCGGATGCCTTGTCTCTTCTATTTGCGGGACGACTGCTTGGCTTTCATCAAGACAGGAAAGCAAGTAGCGGCCAAGCTCGATAGAAATAAAAGGCATATCACAGGCGACAATTAAGTTATATTCTGTCTTTGATGCAGTAAGGCCTGCCTCGATGCCGGCAAGCGGGCCCAAGCCGCCCTTCCAATTATCCGCTATCAGTGGAAGCTGCAAAAACTCATACTCTGCGAATGTATTTGTAACGACAAGCATCTCATCTGTGATGTCTCTAAGTGTTTCGACAATGCCTTCAATCACTCTTCTCCCATTAAGATCAAGCAAGGCCTTGTTTGTCCCCATTCGGCTTGATTTTCCCCCTGCAAGAATAATTCCCGTTGTTTTCACCGTTCGTCCACCCCTTAGTTCGTGCCCTTTGACTCTGGTAAGCCAAACCCCTTCTCTTGCGCAATGTAGTCAAGATGAAGAAATTGTAAATCGAGCAGTTCAGGAACCGGCACCTTCATTAATTTCATTTTATAGATCACTTTCGTATATCCATTGCAAGATTCGCATGCATGGATTTCAGCTCGTTCATCGCCTTCAACCTTTAAAATTTTTATTTGCTCATGATCATCGGTCCCGCAATGAGCACAGCTGATTTTCTTCACTTCCCACAAATAGTGGCAGCGCGGGCATGTGACTTCCTTTTTCCCCTGCTTATTAATCACCGCAAGCCGTGGCGGTTCACCGCAAACCGGGCAGCCGCTTGTATCCGTTTTATCCGCAATCACATCCGTTAATTCCTCTGCTGCTTTTTGTAAGTATGGGCGGGCAGCATGCTCTGCTGCAAAGAATGGAAGCCACTCTGGAAGTTCGTGACTTGAAGCAAATTGAGTAAAATAATATGTATTTACCGCAACAGCCTCTGCAAACCACTTTTGGAGTGTCACAGTGTCCAGTAACTCCTCTAATTTTACCAGATTATCGCTGACTTCTGGCTTATGTTGTCTTATTACAGTAAAAAGTTCTGAAATAAATGAGTGAAAATCATTTTCATTTATGTTTAGAGTAAGCTGAGGCAAGAGTGGATAATCCTTCCCTTTCACTTCATCCTTATTAACAACTGTTTGCGAAGCCAATGTTTGATGCCAATTCTTATATAAGGCATAAATACTTTCCTGCAACTTCATGTATTCCTTGCTGATGACATTCGTTGTCTTCATATTAAGCACCTCTCGGTTTATAGTAAAGAATACGAAAGGCTACCCATAGTCTGGGTAGCTCCGTATTTATGTTCAAATCCTTTAGATTGCAATTCCAAATTATGCACCTTTATTTTTATCCTGTTCCTTTAGTTCATCATACCAACGGCCATGGTGAGCCTTTGCATATGATTCAGGAACATCACCTTTTGTCATTCCGCGCAGTGATGCACGTGAATTAGGATGTCCTACTGATAAATAAATATGTCCTACGACAACGGCAATCGCTAACGCTAAGGCAATGTTATGAATCGGATAGGCCCATTCAATGATGCCCGCTGCAAAGTATTGCGGAAACCACATGACAATACCTGATCCAACGAGCAAGATCCAACATACCATTTGCAGTAAGGAGTTGATTTTTTCCCCTCCGTTGAAAAAGTCCTGCTTCGGAACCTTCGCATGGCCTGTAAATAATTCTTTCGGAAAGGCCAGGAGCATCTTAATATCACGGTCATGCCATGTAAAGCATTGCTTTAACCAATGGAAAATACTTTTCCGGTCAAAAATAAGCTGATAGATTGGCACAGCGATAAATACAACTGCCATAATTCTGTGAACAAGTCTTGCACCTGCCGGGCCGCCAAATACAGGGTACAGCCAATTAAAAAACTCTGTATACATAGGCAGGCCTGAAACATATAGCATAAAAAATGAAACAACAATCGCCCAGTGGGCAATTCTAAAATGAATCGAGAAACGTTTTACCATTTTTTCATTACTCATGTTGATCATGACCTCCCTTTTCAGAACTTTTACGTTGAATAACCGTATTTGAAATGGCTGCTCCGACAATAGCCATTGTTGTTGCACCAAGCATCAGCTTGCCAAGCGGTTGGGCATAGTCCTTCCAGATGACCTGTGAAAGTTTTGCCTGTGGATTTTCCGGCAGCCCATAAACAGATGGTTTATCAGCAAGCAGATACACCATTCCTACACCATCAATTCCGGATGGATTATAAATATTTGCATTAGGAAAACGTTCCTTCACTACGGCCAAACGTTTTTCCGCCTCTTTTAATACCTTTTCTTTTTCATCATAGACAAGGCAATCTGTGTGACAAGATGTTACACATGCTGGTTGCATACCATTTTCCAGGCGGCTTGTACAAAGATCACATTTCTGTGCTCTTCTGTATTTTTTACCCTTTTTATCAACAAGAGTTGTCAGTTTGATGACATCGAAATAACAGCCCTGTACGCAATATCCGCAGCCAACACATTTATCATGATCAATGACGACGGAACCGAATTCTGTATGACTAATCGCATCCTCCGGACAGGCTTTTTCACAGCCGGCAATTGTACAGTGAAGGCAGGAGGAATGGCGGAAGAGCCATTCCAGTCCTCCATCTTTTGTTTCCTGTTCATCGTACGTAATCACATTCCATGTGTTAGCAGTCAAATCTTTGTGGGACTGAATGCCTTGAAACTCCTCAGGCTCAGCCGGAAGGTCATTCCAGTTTTTACAAGCCACCATACAAGCGCGGCAGCCGTCACATTTAGTTACATCGACAAATTTAATATAATCAGCCATTATTTCGCCCTCCTAACATCGCATAGGAATGCTTTGTATTCCGGAATGGTTGAGTTTGCGTCACCAATATGCGGAGTTAAACTATTGGCAGTAGCGCCTGTCGCGATTCCTTTGTAACCAAAATGCCATGGCATACCGATATGGTGAACCGTTTTTTCTTTAAGTTTATAAGGCTTGAAGCGCTTCGTTACCAGTGCATAAACTTCTATTTCATCACGAACAGAGGAAACGATCACTTTTTCACCATTCTTAATGCCCTTTTCTTTCGCCAACTCCTCACTGATCTCCACATACATATGCGGAACAAGCTCAGCAAGCCAAGGTTGGTTACGAGTCATTGCCCCTGCCTGCCAGTGTTCAGATACACGATAGGTAGTAGCCACGATTGGATATTTTGATACATCGCCTTTAATACTTAATTTTTCTTCGCCAAATTGTACAGCCGGGTTCAACTGAACTTTAGAGAAAGAGTTATTAACCGGATTTTCATATGGTTCATAGTGTTCAGGGAACGGTCCTTCATTTAATCCGGACGCAAATACTGCCCCTTTACCGTCAGTCTGCATGATAAATGGATCATTGAATGTTGGATCATCCGGTCCTTTTGTTGCCACGAAGTCCGGAACGTCATTTCCAACCCATTTCTTCTGCACGGAATCCCATTCGATTCCAACACGATCCTTGCTCCATGCTTTACCGTTTAGATCAGCACTTGCGCGGTTATAAAGAATACGACGGTTTGCCGGCCATGCGAATGACCAGTTCAGGAAGTTGCTATTTCCTGTATCTTTATTGTCGCGGCGCTTAGAAAGGTTTTCATTTCCTGGATAGAATCCGGAATAAATCCAGTTCCCACAGCATGTTGAACCATCATCCTTCAGGTTGCCAAAGCCGGTTACCTGCTCTTTTGTTACCATGTCATAGCCATTGATTTCACGGCACACTAAATCGATATCTGGATGATTGCCGTGACCGTAATCCCATGTTAAATTCTGCATCGGTGCATCAGCCGGATTTGGGCTGTTTTTATAAAGTTCTTTCAACTTAAGGGCAAGCATATGGACAATTTCCAAGTCCGCTTTTGATTCGCCTTTCGGTTCAATCGCCTGCCAGCGATATTGCATCCAGCGTCCTGAATTTGTAACCGATCCTTCTTTTTCAAAAGAAGAACATGCCGGCAGGAAGATAACCTCTGTTTGAATCGATGCCGGATCAGAACCTGCTTCTTTTTGCCAAAATGCAGATGATTCCGTTTCCCAAAGGTCAATTGCTACCACCCATTTCAGGTTAGCTAAAGATTCCTTCGATTTTGTCGAGTTTGCCCCACCGACAACCGGATTCGTTCCAAACATCAATAACCCTTCCAGTTCTTTACGGTACATTGCATCAAACAATCGTAAGAAGGAATAGTTTTTCTCTCCGGAAATCTTTGGCAGCCATTGATAACCGAATTCATTTTCCTTTGTACCGTTATCACCGTAGAAAGTTTTCAGCATGCTTGTATAAAATTTAGGGAAATTAACTTTATAACCTGATTTTGGCGTAATGCGGCCAAGGAATCCCTCATAAGTTTTATCTGTTTCAGTAGCTTTCGGAACACTGATATAACCCGGAACATTGTCGTACAAAAGACCAAAGTCTGTTGAACCTTGAACGTTTGATTCACCGCGAAGCGCATTCACGCCGCCGCCCTGGATTCCGATGTTTCCAAGAAGCATTTGCAGGATAGCATAGGAACGGATATTTTGTGTGCCGACTGTATGCTGGGTCGCACCCATTGCATATAGAATCGTACCTGCTTTTCCAATTTCTCCGGTAGAAGCATACGTTTTACAGATTTCGAGATAGATCTCTTTGTCTGTACCCGTTGCACCGCAAACAGTCTCGATATCATAACGACTGAAATGCTTCTTCATTAACTGCAGTACACTTCTTGGATCATTCATGGATGGATCCTTCATCGTTTTTCCAGACTCATCGGTCTTGAAGGCCCATTTTGTTTTATCATAGCTGCGTTTCTTTTCGTTGTAACCACTGAACATTCCATCGTCAAATGTGAAGTCATCGGCTACAATATTTGCCGCATTCGTATAATTTGCAACGTATTCCTTATGGTATAGTTCCTGTTCTAGAACATAGTTAATAATTCCACCGATAAAGGCAATATCTGTACCTGAGCGAAGCTGACCATACATATCCGCCATTTGTGACGTTCTTGTATAACGAGGGTCGACAGAAATCAGCTTAGCGCCTTTTTCCTTCGCTTTTGTAATCCATCTAAAGCTGATTGGATGGTTTTCCGCAGGATTTGCCCCGATTACCATCAATACATCTGCATATTGTAAATCGTTCCAGTGATTTGTCATTGCTCCACGACCGAATGAAGGTGCCAGACCGGCAACCGTTGAACTATGTCATATTCGGGCCTGGTGTTCAATATAGGTCAAGCCGAGACCTGCACGGAACAGTTTGTGCAATAAGTGACACTCTTCATTATCCAGTGCCGCACCGCCTAAATACGCGATTGAGTCGGTGCGATTCACAGTCATGCCGTTCTCTGTTTGAATAAAAGTACGGTCACGTGTTTCTTTAATATTCTTCGCTACTTTATCAAGGGCAAAATCCCAATCGACTTCTTTCCATTTATCGCTGCCCGGTGCACGGTATAATGGTGTTGTCACACGCTTTTCAGATGTGTACACCTGACGAACGGTTGTCCCTTTACTGCACAATGATCCCTCGTTGATCGGATGATCAGGATCTCCCTCTGTATAAATTACATCTTTTCCGTCAGAATAAACTAAAATTCCGCAGCCTACAGCGCAATACGGACAAATAGTCGGTGTCGGTTTTAATTCTGCAACTTTAAACTCACTTGCTTTTGCTTTCGCACCTTTTTCATCAAAGCCAAGCTCTACAACTGCAAGCGTGGCTGCAACCGCGCCAGAAATTTTTATAAACTGCCTTCTGGTTACTTCCATGAGCGGCTCCTCCTCTTCAAAATATCTGCCTTATTAAAGGCTCCCCAAAATAAAATTAACTACTAAACGCCCACTCCCGCAAAAAGGGGAGGAAAGCGCTTTCGACAAATGGCTCCGTCTACTAATCTTTTAACATTAGTGTGACAAAGCCGCTTCAAAATAATGAATGTTTAATGGATGAATTGCGAACCACGCATATAATCATTTTATCAATAGTAATAAACGTAGAGATCTTACTAACCGATTCACGTCCATTCCCAAACACGTACAGCTAACGGTCCGCTATACATGTCTATCCTAATACCTAAATTTGTTTTCCTCAGTAACTTATGTCACATCAAACAGATGAAATTTTATTAAAATATACATAAATTATGAAAGTCCATCTTTCTGTATCAGGCGCTATCACGATAATATTAATTTTAGAACTCTAATAATTTTTTTATATTAAAATGCATGGTGTCTGTAGCAAACACAGTTAGTAACGAATTAATAAAAAAGACAACTGTCCACCCGATGTGGACAGTTGTCTTTTTTTATTGTCAGGCACCGCTGTATGACCAAAATCTCTCATTATTAACTCGGTCAACTGCTTCGGAGTTACCTTCCTTATACTTCTCGACAATCCCTGTAATAAGCTGCGCCTGTGATTGATGCGCTGAGAGGGCTGCTATTTTGATATGGGCAAACGGACTGACATCATGATGGATATCCGGCTCGCCGATGGCCTCCTCGCAGTGATTTGCAAAAGCTACAAGATGGAGCTTCGGGCGCTCATCAGCAGTGAGGCGTTCCACTGCTTTCACAACCACCTCACCGCAGGCATCATGGTCAGGGTGGACTGCATAGCCCGGATAGAAGGAGATCATTAATGAAGGCTTTACCTCATTGATGATGGCCGTAATATCTCCAATTAACTTCTCCTCGTCTTCAAACTCAATCGTCTTATCTCGGTAACCAAGCATGCGGAGGTCCCGAACGCCAATCGCTTTAGCGGAATTCTGCAGCTCTTTCTTGCGGATTAGCGGCAGCGTTTCGCGTGTTGCAAACGGGGGGGAACCCATATGACGCCCCATTTCTCCCAACGTTAAGCAAGCATATGTAACGGGTGTTCCATTTGCAATGTGTGCCGCCATTGTTCCCGAAACGCCAAATGCCTCATCATCCGGATGGGGAAAGACAACTAATACATGCCGTTCTTTTTCCATTCCGTTACCTCCCATCATTCATTATCTTTCTTCTATTATTCAAACGGTGTACGGCTGATCTCGAGGCAGACCGCAAGCTTTCCTTGATGGTCATGACCTGCTAATAATAATCGGTCACTATCATCCACTTCAAAGTGTGTGATTCCTTCAGCATAAATCCAGCCTATTGGCATTTTTAAGCCGACACGGTACGGACCCATCCCGGTAATTTTCCCTCTCTCAACCTTCACAAAGGCATTACGAATATAAGCACCTGAGGAAAAAAAGGTTTCATCATTGTGGGAGGCATAGGCACCGTTCGTCGTTTCAAGCTGAATGTACACATCCTGATTGACAAAGCGCTCCAGCTCCTTTTGTACCGCTTGCGGCATGACAGTCTCCATTTCTATTCATCCCCTTTTCAATACTTCCTCTTATAAAAAGGAATTATTAAATAATTTACAATT
>CALGSR010000145.1 GCA_937902115.1 uncultured Bacillus sp.
CGATATTTCTGCTACCCGCTATACGGGAACAGACTTGACCGGTGCTTTGAAAATGGAGCCGGAGAAAGACCCGGAAAAGGCGATGGAAATTGTCCAAAGCGAATTCCAGGAGAGATGGGACCAAACCTGGTTCGACTCTTATGGGTTTGAAAATTCCTATGACTTTGCCGTGACAGAGGAATTAGCAGAGGAACTGCAATTAGAAAAAGTATCCGATTTAGCGCCCTATGCCGGTGAATTGTCCTTTGGAGTGGATAACTCGTGGATTCATCGCGAAGGCGACGGTTACGATGGATTTACGGAAATGTACGGGCTTGAATTCCCGAATATCCATCCGATGCAAATTGGTCTCGTTTATCAAGCATTAGATAGCGGCGACATGGACGTGGTGTTAGCTTATTCAAGTGACGGCAGGATTGCCGCCTTTGACTTAAAAATATTAGAAGATGATAAACAATTTTTCCCGCCGTATGATACGTCAATGGTCGTGAGTAATGAAGTGTTCCGCAATAATCCGGAACTTGAAGAGATTCTGCCGAAATTGTCGGGAAAAATTAGTACGGATAAAATGCAGGAACTCAATTATGAGGCAGACGGCAAGATGATCGAACCTGCCGTCATTGCGAGGGAATTTTTAGAAGAAAATCATTATTTTGAGGAGGTGGAGTAAATGGAAGTGCTGCAAAATTTAATCGAATATTATATGCAAAATGCCTGGTATGTTTGGGAGCAGTTTTATCGGCAATTCTTAATGTCTGCTTATGGGGTATTATTTGGCGCCCTTGTCGGCATTCCGCTTGGGATTTATATTGCCCATCATAATAAGTTAGCTCCTTGGATCATATCGCTAGCCAATGTAATTCAAACCATCCCGGCTTTGGCGATGCTCGCCGTATTAATGCTGGTCATGGGACTCGGACCGAATACGGTTGTCTTTGCCTTATTCCTTTACTCCTTGCTGCCGATTATCAAGAATACGTATACCGGAATTCGTAATGTGGACCCGGCGATGTTGGAATCCGGGAAGGGGATGGGGATGACCCGCTTCCAAGTCCTGCGCATGGTTGAACTGCCGCTTTCTCTTTCTGTCATCATGGCAGGTCTCAGAACGGCATTGGTAGTGACCATCGGGGTAGCCACAATCGGGACCTTTATCGGCTCCGGCGGTCTAGGGGACATCATCATCCGCGGTACCAATGCCTCTGACGGAACGGCCATCATCCTTGCCGGTGCCATCCCAACCGCCCTCATGGCGATCATCGCCGACTTCGTCATGGCTTGGCTTGAGAAAAAATTGGTACCTGGAAAGAAAAAAACAAGGGAAAGCTTACTGCAGCCAGCAACAGCAGAATCATAGAAAATTCGGGACATCACTGTGATGTCCCGAATTTTTTGTTTTGTCCTGCGGGGGTTGTGTTTCGCTCGAGGGAGAAAAGGCAATGAAATCCAAGATATGTGCCAAATCAGCATGAATGGAGACGAATATTTAAGAATCGCACCAAAATCAAGAGGAATCGCACCAAATATTCATTTATTGCACCAAAACGGATGATAATCGCACCGAAAATTGAATAATCGCACCAAATCTTGCGCTTTTCGCACTAATTAGAATAACTATAATTTATAAAAGGGTCGGGGGATAGACTCACTATCCTGCCCGGTGCTCCAAGGATGTCCCTCCGTCCCATGAAAGTTTATTTTCCCATTAGAAGGGATTTCTCGTATTGTGGAGAAATACTTTAGACGAGAGGGGCTTCCCTCCTTTTTCCATATGGACAAGCGTGGAAAGATTTGAATCTCCTGTCTGTCCCAAGTCAATTTTTAAGAAAAAATGTATATTAATATAATTTTCATATATAATAGGGTGGGATGAATTTCCTAAATATCCAAGTTTTGATTTTTGTACAGTGGGGCTGGAGGGAATGAAATGACACAATACAACCCGGATTTAACTTATGATGCTGGACCAACTGGCTGCGGCGAGTTAATTATGAATTTGTTTTTAACGATGAGAAAGATGGAAAAAGGGCAAATCATTGAGGTGGTTTCCTATGACCCCGGTGCGCGTGAGGATTTACCGTCCTGGTGCCGCATGCAGCATCATACCTTGCTTGAGCGCCAGGATGAGGGCAAAACAAGTCATTATTTTATTGAAAAAGGCTGAATTGGCCTTTTACATATGGGGAAACTTTCATGAAGTATTCCCTTTTCTCATTAGAAGCACGATTACCAAAACACAATACATAGGAGGAATTTTAAATGGCAGGAAAATTTTTAGTAAGCTTAACAAATGCAAAAAATGATGCGGATAAAGCAACGGTAGGTTTCGTCGTTGCCAATGCTGCGGTGGCTTCAGGACAAGAAACGGTTGTATTCTTGAATGTTGAAGGCGCCTACCTAGGTTCTAAAGGTTATGCAGATGATATCCATGAAGAAGGCTTTGCCATTAAAGCAGCTTATGGACCAATTTGTAGAAGCAGGCGGAACGGTTTGGGTATGCAGTCCATGCTTTAAAAAGCGTGAATTAGACGAAGAAAATCTAATTGATGGAGCAAAAATCGTTGGCGGCGCGAAGGTTGTTGAATTCTTAAGCCAAGGCGCAGCATCGATTACCTATTAAGAAGTGGTGATTATATGTTTAATGCAAATGCAGTTTGTGATGGTGGAGATTTAGATTGCGGATCGGGTTTGCTTTTAATTATCAAGAAAGCGATGGATCCGCTTTCTAATGGAGAGATTCTAGAGGTGCGAAGCCGTGAACGAACGGTGGAGGAGGATTTGCCTGCCTGGTGCCGCATGGTCGACCACCAGTTTCTTGGCTTTGAGCCAGGTGACAACACAACGCGTTATTTTATTCGTAAAGGCTCTGAACAGGGCGAATTAGAGCAGGATCTCGAAGCTGCTAAAGGGTATGAATGGAGTGTCCGTGTTCAAGCGGGGACTGATTTATCAGCAAAAGTCCATTCACGTAATCATACATTCATCGCTGGGCAGCCGGCAGATTTTAGTCCAAAGGTCAATGCGCCAAGTGCTATCGACTACTTGCTTGGTTCGCTTGCTGCTGATCTGACCGTCGGCTACAAAGCACAAGCTTCGAAACGGAATATTGAAATCGATCATATTGAAGTTTCGCTAAAAAGCGGTCTTGAAAATGTATTATTCCATATGGAACTTGAGGATGAAGGGAGTCCGAGATTGAAGCGAATTCACGGAACCTTCTATGTTTCTTCACCGGGAGACGAGGAAGAACTGGAGAAAATTTGGGCTAACATGTTGGAACGAGCACCGATTTATCAAACCCTTAAGCAATCCGTAAAAATCGATATACAATTCTCAATTGTGTATTAGGGGGGGATGGAAACAATGACAGAAACAAAATTCCCGACAGCGGTTATGGGAAGCTGGCCAAGATCAAAAGAAGTACTGCGTGCCCTGCGTGATAAACGTGCAGGCCGAATCAATGAAGAGGAATTTCAAGCGATCACTGAAAAAGCATCACTGCAGATCCTCAAATGGCAGGAGGAAGCCGGCATTGATTATGTTTCAGACGGCGAACAGCGGCGTGATAACTATATTTCCTTCGTTGCCGATCATTTAGAAAACGTAAGAATGCTCAGTGTTTCGGAACTTCTCGATTATGTCGAGGACAAGGCAAGCTTTGAGGAAATTCTCGGTACGCTTGATGTTCCGGCATTCTCGATGACGAATCCGGCAGCAACAGGAAAAATCAGTCGCAAAAAACCGCTCGTCTTAAATGATTTTTTATTTTTGAAAAAGCATACCGATAAAGCGGTGAAAGTTGCGATACCGGGGCCTTATCTTTTAACAAGATCGATGTGGGTTGAAGGGTTATCCGAGAATGCCTATCCGACAAAAGAGGATTTGGCTGTTGATATTGTCAAAGTATTACGCGAAGAATTAGAAGATTGCATCGCAGCAGGCGTGGAATTTGTTCAATTCGATGAACCCGTCTTAACGGAGGTTGTTTTTACAAAGAAAAATGCCAATCGTACGTTTATGTGCGGTGCGTTGACCGCGAAAGCAGATGCAGAAGAAGAAATCGCGTTTGCTTTAAGCCTTATGAATCAAGTGACAGAAGGAATGCTTGGCAGAGGAACGAGAATTGCCGTCCATGTGTGCCGCGGCAACTGGAGTACGGAGGATGATATCCTTTTGCGCGGTCCATACTTCCCGCTCCTTCCTTATTTTCAACATGTAAATGTCGATCAGTTGACCTTGGAATATGCGACACCGAGGGCAGGTGAAGTGGACGCAATTGGTGAAATGGGTGACAAAGAAATCGGTTTTGGCGTCATCAATCCAAGAACAGAAACAGTGGAAACAGTTGAGCAAATCGTCGAAAGGGTTCAGGAACTGCGCAAATTTGTTCCGGATGAAAAGATTTTCTTAAATCCGGATTGCGGCTTCGGAACCTTTGCCCAGCGCCCGATGAACAGCGACCAAATCGCCGTTGAAAAATTAAAAGCCATCTCCCAAGCAGCAATAAAACTCCGGGAAATGGTTTAACGGGACAAGGGACCGGGTTCCTTGTCCCTTCAGTGGGACAAGGTTCTGAGTT
>CALGSR010000146.1 GCA_937902115.1 uncultured Bacillus sp.
TATATCCCTCCAAGATGTCCTATAAAGTAAATTGTCTATTTATGTCGTAAAATATTGCGACATGACAAATCAAAGGTTAGACGAATGAACCTCTAACCTTTTCTTTACTCTCTCTATTTAAACAATTTTTCCAATAGAAAGTAAATAACTTTTATTATTTTTTTATTGACAGGATAATTTTTTTCTATCCTATATCAATGGTTTATTATTCTCCACGTGCCTCTACAGGAACATACTTTTGCATTCCAGGACCGGTATATTCTGCACGCGGGCGGATTAAACGATTATTTTCATATTGTTCAAGAATATGGGCTAGCCAGCCTGACACACGGCTTACAGCAAAAATTGGTGTAAACAAGTCATGATCGATTCCTAAACTATGATACATGGAAGCAGAATAGAAGTCTACATTTGGCGGCAGATTCTTTTCTCCTGTGACGATGCTTTCAATTCTAACGGACATATCGTATAATTCTGGTTCACCCGTAAGTTTCGTTAATTTTTCAGACATGGCTTTTAAGTGTTTCGCGCGTGGGTCACCTTTTCGATAGACACGGTGTCCAAAGCCCATAATTTTTTCTTTAATCGCCATTTTCCCATGAATATATGAATCCACATTTTCAAGGCTTCCAATTTCTGTAAGCATTTTCATAACAGCTTCGTTTGCACCACCATGTAATGGTCCTTTTAATGCTCCAATTGCTGAAGTAATACCAGAGTATACATCAGAAAGTGTTGCTACACAGACACGTGCCGTAAAGGTAGAAGCATTTAGTTCATGATCCGCATGCAGAATGAGCGCTTTATTAAAAGCTTCTTCAGCAAGTGGTGCAGGTTCTTTTCCTGTCAGCATATATAAGAAATTAGCTGCCAAGCTTAGATCTTTTCTTGGAGCAACCGGCTCTAATCCTTTACGTATACGAGAAAAAGTCGTTACGATCGTCGGTAGTTTTGCTTGTATACGGATGGCTTTGCGGTAATTTGCCGCAGCATCCATTAGGTCAGCTTCTTCATCATACAATCCCAGTAAAGAAACAGCTGTACGAAGGGCCGCCATTGGATGAACTTGATTAATTGGATACATTTTGAAGTGTTCGATTACTTGTTGTGGAAGATCAGCATTTTCGGCAAGTTGCTGCTTTAATTCGTCTAACTGTGACTTTGTTGGCAGTTGTCTGTGCCATAGTAGATAGATGACTTCTTCAAAGCTAGCATTCTCAGTTAAATCGTCGATGTTGTAGCCGACGTATGTTAATGTGTCATCAATGATGGAACTAACTGATGAGGATGTTGCTACTACCCCTTCAAGACCACGTGTTACTGTCATATAGAATCCTCTCCTTTAAGAAAAAAATTTCCCCATGTTCAAATGTCTGTATTTAAAATAAATATGCATTTTCAAGCATCAGATAGAATTTTCTGAAATCTAATTTATAATAAACTTAATCTCTATTTAATAAAATCGGCTGCTTATTTGCAGTCGATCACAGACCATAGGAAATATGAAATATTATTGAGCGAGTGTTCAATTGAAAGCAAATAAGAAAATGCTTACATTTTATAACTTACTACGATGAAAGCTATTTTAACACAAATACTATTATAAACAATTATCAGACTCTTGTGAATGGTAACAAATTTAAAACAGGTAAAAAGACCTGATTTTTTGTAATTATTTAATCATTTCAACTATTTTCATCGCTACATAAGCAATTCCTGCTCCAATCAAAGGACCAACTGCAACTCCCTTGAACAAAGCTACGGCTAATATCGTACCTATCACTAGAGCCGTTGTAATTTCTGGATCTTCAGCTAAAAGATGAACCCCACCCTTAGCTAACAGCGCCACCGCCACCCCTGATAAAAGTGCAATCCAAGCAAATGGGGATTTGAAGGTAGTTGCCAAATCTTTGAAGCCAATTTCACCGCTTGCAATTGGAGCTAATACAGCAATTGTTATAACTGTAACCCCCCAATTGATTCCTTTTGTTTGCAAGAAAGAAAATAGCTTCGAATCACCCCCGGCTAATTTCAAAACCATTAAAACAGCCACGGCAAACATAAGTGATTGATTCTTTGCGATAAACCCTATTACTAGTAAAAGTATTAAAAAAAGCGTTGCTTGTGATATCAACGGAAATACTCCTCTCTGTTGATACGTTATTATTGTATCATACCTTAAAAAGTTCAAAAAGTTTTATCTTTAAAAAATATTATTATTAATGTTCCTTTAATTTACTGAAATAACCATTTACTATGAAAATAAGGAATCTTTTTTCAGTTCATTTCGTAGTAAAAGCTACCAATGTAGGAATTTAAGACGAAGGATCAGGAATATGATTCCAAAACTCACTTGTTTTAATAGTACGAAGAATAGGGGGTATTTACCATTGAGTCATGTGTATCTTAATCGAACTATGAGATTCCTCTTTGTAAGTGGAGCAATTGTGTTCACATTGATTGGTTTATTTTACCTATCAAAAGTAACCTACCCGTTCCTGATTGGATTTGCTATCGCCTTTTTAATTAATCCACTTGTTAATTTTTTTCAAGAAAAAGCCAGGATGCCCCGCTCTCTCGCTGTAATTATTGCATTAACTCTTGTCTTCTCTTTCTTTGCCGGAGTCATTACCCTACTTGTGGCAGAGATCGTTTCAAGTGCCGATGAATTGGCTAAAATTGTACCGAAACAACTTGAAATATTGATTAGGTATATCGAACATTTTATTGCGGCGCAAATCATCCCATTTTACAATCAACTCACCAATTTATTTGATCATTTAGGAAGCGGACAGCAGGAAACGATTCTCAAAAACATTCAAAATGTGGGGAATACGATCGGAACAACATTAGGAGACTTTATCCAGCGCTTTTTCAGATTTATTCCGACTATCATTTCCTGGTTTCCTAATGCTGCCTCTGTATTAATCTTTTCACTATTAGCTACCTTTTTTATTGGCAAAGACTGGGCAAAGCTTGCCGCGAGAAGCAGGACTCTTATACCAAAAAAAGCTAAGGAGAGCAGTCGTTCTGTACTGATTGAGCTAAAAAAAGCGTTATTTGGTTTTATAAAGGCACAGCTTACTCTTATTTCATTAACAACGGTGATTATTTTAGTTGGCCTTTTAATTCTTCGTGTCAATTACGCCGTCACAATTGCTTTGATTACCGGGCTTGTTGACTTACTCCCGTACCTCGGAACAGGACTTATTTTTGTTCCTTGGATTATCTATCAAGCCATTACAGGAAATATAGGGCTTGCGATAGGACTAGCCGTTCTCTATATCGTCGTTCTTGTACAAAGGCAGTTAATGGAACCGAAGGTGTTATCCTCCAATATAGGTCTGGATCCTCTAGCGACTTTAATTGCCTTATTTATCGGTTTTAAATTGATTGGTTTTTTAGGACTCATTATCGGACCTGTTACACTTGTCATTCTTACAACCTTGCATAGAGCCAATGTGTTTCGGGATTTATGGACATTTATCAAAGGGAATGAAGCCCCATAATTCTAGTCATATAAAACGTCAGTCTTTTTTTAAGACTGACGTTTTATGCGACTTATTTTTCACTTCACTTGAACAATTAGGAAAAGGAAGGAATGTCCTTCCTCCCCTTTGATTATAGTACGCTTGCGTGTCCATTGTAGATATTTCCGCTACTTGCATCTACCGTAATATCCTGTCCATCTTTAAACAAGTCAATCGCACCTGCCACTCCAACGATAACCGGGATCCCCATATTTAACCCGACTACAGCTGCATGACTCGTTAATCCGCCTTCTTCTGTAATCAGAGCGCTGCATTTTTCAATAGCAGGAACCATGTCTTTATCCGTACCATATGCGACTAGGATAGAACCCTCTTCTACCTTTTTAATTGCTTCCTCAGCAGCTTTCGCTACTACTACTTTACCGAAGGCTGATTTCCGTCCAATTCCTTGGCCCCTAGCGATTATATCCCCAACAAGGTGAATTTTCATCAGATTGGTTGTTCCAGCATAACCCACTGGAACTCCAGCAGTGATTACAACTAAATCGCCATGTGATACGATCCCGCTGTTTAAACTTTCGGTTACCGCATTTTCGAGCATATCATCCGTTGTCTCTGATTTTTGCCCTTGTTGCGGATAAACACCCCATACTAAAGCCAATCTTCTTAATACATGCTCATTTGCAGTCACTGCTATAATCGGCGCTTTTGGCCGGTACTTTGCAATCATTCTTGCTGTATAGCCGCTTTCTGTCGATGTGATAATAGCATTGCATGATAAGTTTAATGCGGTATGGGCTACTGATTGACCAATTGCATCTGTTATCGTATGTTCACTATCTTTACTGTGCGAAGATAAGAGCTTCTTGTGATCCAAAGCAGATTCTGCACGTGATGCTATATTATGCATCGTCTGAACAGCTTCCACCGGATACGTCCCTGCAGCCGTTTCCCCGGATAGCATAATCGCATCTGTTCCGTCGAAGATTGCATTCGCTACATCACTCGCTTCTGCACGTGTAGGACGTGGATTTCTCTGCATGGAATCAAGCATTTGCGTCGCAGTGATTACCGGTTTTCCAAAGGCATTGCATTTTTTTATTAAATTCTTTTGCACTAATGGTACTTCTTCGGCAGGTATTTCTACCCCTAGATCTCCTCGGGCCACCATTAATCCATCAGATACTTCAAGAATGCTGTCAATATTATCGACACCTTCCTGATTTTCAATCTTAGGGATGATTTGAATATATTCAGCATTATTTTCTTCCAGTAATCGCTTGATTTCTAACACATCAGAAGGACGGCGCACAAAAGAGGCAGCAATAAAATCAAGCTTTTGCTCAATCCCAAATAGAATATCACTTGCATCCTTTTCTGTAATTCCCGGCAAATTGACAGATACCCCCGGTACATTGACTCCTTTTTTATTTTTTAAAGTACCGGTATTCAAAACATTAACGTGAATTTCACCGTTTGCTTTATCAATGTTTGTTACTTCCAAACCGATTAACCCGTCATCGAGCAATATTTTAGAACCCGGATGAACATCATCAATTAAACCTTCATATGTAACAGAAAACCTTTCCGGTGTTCCTTCTACTTCTTTCATAGATACGATGGATTGGCTGCCTGAAACAAGTTCAATGGCTCCATTCACCATATTATGGGTCCTGATTTCCGGCCCTTTTGTATCAAGGAGAATCGCAATGTTTTTCCCTGTTTTTCTGGAAGCTTCACGGATATTCTGAATTCTCTGTGCATGTTCCTCATGGTTTCCGTGAGAAAAATTTAAGCGGGCAACATTCATACCTGCTTCAATTAAATGGGTTAATTTTTCAATACTTTCACTAGCAGGTCCTATTGTACATACAATCTTTGTTTTTCGCATATTATTAACCTCCTTGGGGTAGTAAACATTTAAATGGATAATTCCTTTGATAAAGTAAGTAAATTGAGATCTATAGTATGTGTCTTATTTAAAACTTCTTTTAATGGCTTATCAATGACTCGATTATTTTCTATACCAACAGCTCTACCGCCTTGCCCTTCTATCAGCAATTCTATTGCACGAGCGCCAAGTCTTGAAGCTAATACACGGTCAAATGCTGTAGGAGAGCCTCCGCGCTGAATATGACCTAGAACTGAAACACGGGTATCAATGTTTGTTAGCTGCTTGATTTGTTTCCCTAGTTCAACACCGCTGGATACCCCTTCTGCCACTACGATGATACTATGCCTCTTCCCTCGTTCTTCTCCCTTTTTTAAACGAGCGCAGATTTCATGAATGTCAAAAGGGTCTTCCGGAATGACGATTGTTTCTGCTCCGCCTGCAAGCCCGGACCACAAAGCAATATCACCGGCATTTCGACCCATTACCTCAATAATAAAGGTTCGATCATGGGATGTTGCCGTATCGCGTATTTTATCAATAGCATCGATCACTGTATTTAAAGCCGTATCAAAACCAATGGTAAATTGGGTGCCGCAAATGTCATTATCGATCGTACCCGGGACACCAATACTTGGAAAACCAAGTTCAAACAGCGCCTTCGCACCGTGGAAGGAACCATCCCCGCCAATCACAACAAGTCCATCCATTCCAGAATTTTTTAACTGCTGTAATCCCCTTTGCTGCCCGTCTTTTGTTTTAAATTCATCGCATCTCGCTGACAAAAGCATTGTACCACCGCGATGAATAATATCTCCTACAGAACCTAGTTCTAATTTCCTGAAATCTCCACTGATAAGTCCTGCATATCCTCCAAAAATTCCATATACTTCAACATTATGATAAATCGCCTTACGGACAACCGCCCGTATAGCTGCATTCATCCCGGGAGCATCACCACCGCTTGTTAATACACCTATCCTTTTCATTGATTGGCCTCCCTGTTTTTCTATTTACACTATGTATCTTGTTGAAAATTATATATAAAACGAACGAACAAAGATTATTATAAGCAGTAGATCACAGGAATATTTCTAAAATAACATGAAGAATCTGGTATCTCAACTAAAACCGTAAAAGGCGGAATTGTATGTGAACTGAAAACGTTTTAACATGTATTTTATCCTATAAAAACCTTGATTATATGAGTTTTATCCCGGTATTAAAATGAGATAAAATAAAAAACGCACCCGGAAAAGTACGTTTTTTATTTTACCCCTATAAAGTCTTTTAATGAGGCAGTTTCACCGATTTTCTTATATTTATCATACCGATGAGAAATAAGCTGCTCCTTGTCTAATTTCATCAGTTCTTTTAATGACTCGATCAGCACCTTCTCTATTCGTAAAGCCTGCTCATCCATATCCTTATGAGCTCCACCCTTTATCTCCGGAATAATTTGATCAATGACACCCAATTCCTTTAAATCCGGAGCAGTGATTTTCATTGATTCTGCAGCCCTTTTTGCAAGTCCTGAGTCTTTCCAAAGGATGGAGGCAGCTCCTTCGGGCGAAATAACTGAATACGTTGAGTTTTCAAGCATATGGATATGATTTCCAACCCCTAACGCTAATGCTCCGCCACTTCCGCCTTCACCAATAACAGTACAAATAATCGGGACTTGAAACCCGGCCATTTCAATCAGATTCCGAGCAATCGCCTCACTTTGGCCGCGTTCTTCCGCTGTTTTACCCGGAAATGCACCTTTTGTATCAATAAAACAAATAATTGGCCGGTTGAATTTATCTGCTTGCTTCATCAGCCTTAGTGCTTTACGAAACCCTTCCGGATGGGGCATACCAAAATTCCTGCGTATATTTTCCTTCGTATCTTTTCCGCGCTGATGACCGACAACCGTAACAGGAATCCCTTTAAACTTTGCAATTCCCCCTACAATCGCTTCGTCATCAGCAAAAGCACGGTCACCGTGACATTCAAAGAAGTCAGTAAACATACGTGAAATATAGTCTAATGTAGTCGGTCTGTTTGGATGGCGGGCAATTTGCACCTGATCCCATGGCTGAAGATGATCATATATTTCCTTTTCCAGCTTCAGGAGCCGTCCCTCAAGCTTTTCTATTTCAACAGAGAGATCTACATCAGCATTCTTTGTAAATTCTTTTAAATCAGCGATTTTTTTTCTTAACTCGACTACAGGCTTTTCAAACTCTAATTCTCCTGCCACTGAGGTACACCTCCCGGTTGATGAATATCTAAAATATTTACCACTTTCTCTTTTAACTCTAAGCGGGAAATAACAGCATCCACCTGTCCATGTTCTAATTGGAATTCTGCTGTTTGAAAATCCTCCGGAAGTTCTTCGCGAATCGTCTGCTCAATCACTCTTTTACCGGCAAATCCTATTAAAGCACCTGGCTCTGCAAGATTATAGTCCCCAAGGGAAGCAAAGCTTGCGGATACTCCTCCTGTTGTTGGGTGGGTCATGATCGATAGATACAAGCCGCCATGATCACTGAATCTCTTTAACGCCACGCTGGTTTTTGCCATTTGCATTAAACTCAAGATCCCTTCCTGCATCCTTGCACCGCCGGAAGCTGTAAAAATAATAAACGGCAGGGAACATTCATCTGCTTTTTCAATTGCTCTCGTGATTTTTTCTCCGACAACAGACCCCATACTGGCCATGCGAAAAGTTGAGTCCATCACAGCTATTGCTATTCTAATCCCGCCTACCGTGCCGATACCGGTGACAACCGCCTCGTTTTCACCCGTTTTCTGCCGATCCTTTTCAATCTTTTCTAAGTAATCAGTGAATTGCAACGGGTTAACCGAAACCATCTCCCTGTCCATTTCCTCAAATGTTCCCTCATCAAGAAATGATTCAAGTCTTTCTCGTGCATTCATGGTATGGTGATGACCGCAATGCAGGCATACTTTTAAATTTTTTAGTAACTCTTTTGTATACATAATTTTTTTACAGTCCGGACATTTCGTGAAAACCCCTTCAGGAACATCCTGCTTGGCGTTTGCTGAAGGGATGGTCGCATATTTTTTCTTTGTCGATTTTGAAAATAAATCTTTAAGCAAGGTGTAACCTCCCTTGTTTCTTCAATCAAATTAATGGTATAGGGACAGATGTTTGATCCATCAGGAAAATATGTACAATCAATCAGAAGATGCCCAGCATGATCCATTAAATTATAAAGTAAAATTCAAATAAATAATGTTTAAATCTGTCAAAATCTCATCGACATTTTCCTAAATTCCTCATAGGTTCTGCGAGTAAGATTATATTCCTGTTTTGTGAATATTTACAGCCCTAATTCCAAAGAATGATAGTAATCTTCGCAAACAGAGGAGCGTCCAACCATTAGACGCTCCACTCGTTCACGTTCTTAAGATCATAATCTTTCAGGTTAGATATTCCAATAAGCTATTTGGCATATTGTTCTAAACCCTTTATTCATAATGCAGGCATTTATTACTCGCCTTTTCCAATTAAAGCAAGCTTACGTGTTCTTTCTTTGATTTCTTCAGGATCTACCTTTATTCGAGCTACACCGGTTTCCATTGCAGCCTTCGCAACAGCAGCCGCTACTTCCGGAGCAACACGTGGATCAAACGGCCCAGGGATGACGTAATCCGCATGAAGCTCTGATGCTTGAATAAGACCAGCTATCGCTTGAACAGCGGCCACTTTCATCTGTTCGTTAATTTGCGTAGCACGTACATCAAGCGCCCCCCTGAAAATTCCCGGGAAAGCAAGAACGTTGTTTACTTGGTTTGGATAGTCTGAGCGGCCGGTTCCAATTACGGCTGCACCTGCTGCTTTTGCCTCATCAGGTGAAATTTCAGGATTGGGATTAGCCATAGCAAAGATGATTGCGTCCCTATTCATTGATTTTACCATATCCTGAGAAAGTGCGCCTGCCGCAGATACGCCAATAAATACGTCAGCCCCTTTAATAACATCTTTCAAGCTGCCGGAGATGTTGTCTTTATTGGTGAACTTAGCTACTTCATTTTTTACAGTATTCATCCCATTTGGACGGCCTTCATAGATTGAGCCTTTTGTATCGCACATGATAATATCACGAACACCAAAGAAGTGAAGTAATTTAATAATCGCAATGCCGGCTGCCCCTGCTCCATTGGCAACAACCTTAATTTCCGAGATTTTTTTATTCACAATCTTCAATGCGTTTACCAAGCCGGCTGCTGTTACAATCGCTGTCCCATGCTGGTCATCATGAAATACCGGAATGCTTGCTTCTTTTTTTAGTCTTTCTTCTATTTCAAAACAATGCGGAGCAGAAATATCTTCGAGGTTTACTCCGCCAAATGTGGGTTCTAATAGCTTAACCGTTTCAATAATTTTTTCTGTATCCGTTGTATTTAAACAAATTGGAAATGCATCTACACCGGCAAAACTCTTAAATAATACGGCCTTACCTTCCATAACTGGGAGTGCTGCCTCAGGCCCTATATTTCCCAGGCCCAATACTGCTGTGCCATCTGTAACTACCGCTACCATATTCCCTTTCATCGTATATTCATATACTGTTTCAGGTTTATCATAAATTTCTTTACACGGTTCGGCTACACCAGGAGAGTAGGCGAGGCTTAGATCCTTTCCATTCTGTACTTTAACCTTCGATTTTGATTCTAATTTCCCCTTATTCTCTCGATGCATATGCAGTGCTTCTTCTCTTAATGTCACCCTTTACACTCCCTCTAGATAGATTCAAAGCTAAATAAATGTTACTTTCCTATGTTAAAACACCAAATAGCCTATTAAAGCTGTGACATTTTACATAGCTAACATAGTTGTTGTGTCATATAACACCCATTATTCTAACACTATAACATTTTCTATTTCTTTAATAAAGATACGAATACGATTTATTGATTCATTTATAATTATTCATATTTTTTGTTATATTCGTAATGTTTTCGCCTTTCTGGATAATCAACTGTTCCTTTCCTTGACGCTGTTCCATTTTCGCCTCAATCAACAAGATATTTCCCTGCATAACATCAGATGCTATCTTCCTTAGTACATTAGGAAATACGACAGCTTCCATATCATCGCTTTGATCACTGATGGTTAGAAAGGCCATTTGCTCTCCCTTTTTCGTCCTGATTTTTTTTACTGTACTAATATAAACAACAGCTCTGCCAAAAGGCTCTGAAGCAGTAAATTCATATAACGGTTTAATTTTCAGCAATTCAAAATATTGTTTGTACAATGAAACTGGATGATCAGATAAATAAAATCCGAGTACCTCTTTTTCAAGACTTAGCTTAACCTCTGCTGGAATCGGCTCAACCGCAGTATATTTAGGTTGGAGCATAAAAGACTCCTTTGAAAATAAATCACCTTGTTCGCCTCCAGCCGGCCGGACCAGCTGTGCGTGATCAAGGGCTGCATCAAGACTGGCAAGCAGCACCGCCCGATCCTCACCAAATTCGTCAAAGCTTCCGGAAACCACAAGAGCTTCAAGCGTTTTTCGATTGACTGCCTTAGGAGAGATGCGAATACAAAAGTCAAATAAAGAATTGAACTTCTGTTCTTTGCGCGCACGAAATATTTCCTTTAAAGCTACTCCACCTACTCCTTTAATAGCAGCGAGGCTATACCGTACCCCTCCTTTTTCAACAAGATAGGAATAACCACTATGGTTAATTGATGGCGGAAGAAGTGAAATATTCATTTGTTTTAGCTCCTGAATATACTGCGCTGTTCTTCTTTCATTGCCTGCTGCTGATGAAAGAAGAGATGCCATAAAAGGTATCGGGTAATGCGCCTTAAGCCAGGCAAGCTGATAGGCTATAAAGCTATATGCAACAGCATGACTGCGGTTAAAACCATAATTGGCGAAGCGGACAATCAAATCATAAATTTGGTCGGCCGTCTTTCTTTCATAGCCCTTCGTTTCCGCTCCAGCAATAAAATGCGCTCTTTCACGATCAAGTACCTCTTTTTGCTTTTTACTTACTGCACGTCGCAGCAGATCGGCCTCCCCTAGTGAAAACCCCGCCATCTTCGCAGCAATCTGCATGATTTGCTCCTGATAAACGATGACTCCGTACGTATTTTCTAATATCGGCTTCAAATCGGGATGAGGATAGACCACTTTTTCGCGGCCCAATTTCCGTTCAATGAATTGAGGAATATTTTCCATCGGACCCGGTCGATAGAGGGCATTTACAGCGACGATATCCTCAAACCGATTTGGCTGCAGCCGTTTGAGTACACTGCGCATTCCTTCAGATTCTAATTGGAAAACTCCAGTTGTATGTCCTGCACTTAATAGGTCATAGGTTAATGGATCATCAAGGGGAATCTGTTTAATGTTTATTCTTTGTCCCGTAGTCCGAAGAATCGATGTAACGATTGATTCAATCAATGATAAATTCCTTAACCCAAGGAAGTCCATTTTCAGTAACCCAAGCTCCTCCAAATATTCCATTGAGTACTGGGTTAAATAAATATCATCATGCCCCTTTGTTATCGGAATCACTTCCACAAGCGGTTCTTCACTCAGCACAACACCTGCTGCATGTGTTGAAGTATGTCGGGGCAGACCCTCAAGACGCAAAGCAGTTTCAAATAAAAGCCGCTGTGAATCTGATTCACGGACAAAACCCTGCAGCTGTCTAGATTGTTTATAAGCTTCTTCGAGAGTTATACCTAGCGTTCCCGGCACCATCCTTGACAATTTATCCAATTCCTTTGTATTGAGGCCAAACACCCGCCCCACATCCCTGAGTACCGCTTTTGCGGCAAATGTTCCGAATGTAATAATTTGTGCGGCATGAAGCTGACCGTATTTTCGGCTTACATATTGAATCACTTCATCACGCCTGTGATCAGGGAAATCAATATCGATATCCGGCATAGAAATACGCTCAGGATTCAAAAATCGCTCGAAAAGAAGCTGATGTTTGATTGGATCCACATCGGTAATATACAAAGTATAGGCTACCATTGAACCGGCCGCCGACCCACGCCCCGGTCCGGTTAAGATCCTCGACTCCCTGGCATATCTCATAAAATCCCAGACAATGAGAAAATAATCACTGAAATCCATCCTTTTTATCACCGATAATTCATAAACCAACCTTTTCCTTTTTTCATCGTTTTGTTCCGAGTCCGAATACCTTTCTTTAAAGCCCTGCCAGCATAAATATTCTAATAACTGTTCTGCAGGAACTCCCTTTTCTGTTGGATATCTCGGTAATTTTGTTTTTTGCAATTCAATCATCACATTACAGTTTTCCGCTATTTTGAGTGTGTTTTCTAGAATCTCAGGTAGTGACGAAAATAATTCGATCATCTCCTGCGCTGTCTTTAAATAATATTGGTCATTAGGGAGTTTTTCCCGATCCCCATCCTTTAATTTATTGCCATTTTTAATTGCGAGCAAACACTCTTGGGCAAATGAATCCTCTTGGTGTAAATAATGAACCTGATTCGTCGCCACCAGCCCCACCAGATTTTCTCTCGCTACTTCAATTAATTGCCTATTTAACATTTGCTCTTCTTGGAGGCCATGATTTTGGATACTGAGGTAAAATGAATCTGCTTCAAAAATCTGCTGATAGAGAGTAAGTATTTTTTGTGCTGTTTCCACATCATCATTTAGCAGTGCCTGTTCCATTTCCCCTTCCATTCCCGGCGTGATTGCATACAAACCTTTTGCATAGTGTCTCAGCCATTTAATAGGAATCCCTTTAGGCGATTTTGTCTGCACACTGCTCGATATCTTAAAAAGCTGCTGCAGCCCCGTTTGATTTTTTGCTAAGAGGACGAGGGGAAAGGCTCCTGAATCCTGATACTCACTGAGCACGTCCACGGTGAGACCTATAATTGGCTTAATCCCTTGCTTTATACATTCCTTGTAAAAAGAAACCATCCCGTACATTACATTTCTATCGGTTAAAGCAATTGCTTTATACCCTTTTGCCTTGGCATCTGCAACCAGCTTTTCAATTGATGCTGTGCTCGTTAATAAACTAAATGCACTGTATACATGAAGGTGAACAAATGACACAACATACACATCCTTATTTCCTTATGAATTCATTATAAAGTTTTGTAGGTTAAAAGAAAATACGTTCTATTTTTTAGTTTCTTGACTGTACATAATTGAGCAGCTTTGTCCATATGTTTTAAATAGAGTAATTAATCATTTAAGGATGGGATGATATGGAAAATCAACCGTTTTTCTCACTATTTTTACAAAGCTATTTTATTGCATTGGGCGTTCTTATCGGAGGTTCCATCATCGGAGGGCTGGCTGCTTTTCTCACAGGAAAACCGCCCTTAACCTTAATTTACCGTTTATCTAACATGATCCATATCTGGGCCATCGTAACTGCCATCGGAGGTACCTTTGATGCCGTTTCAACGCTTGAAAGAGGAATTTTAGAAGGAGAAACGAAGGATCTATTTAAACAATGTCTACTCATCCTTTCTGCTTTAGGCGGTGCACAGACAGGTTCATTATTTATTAACTGGTTAACGCAGGAGCATATCAATTTATGAGAATCCCTCCTTATTACCAAAAACCATCCTGGCAGGTATTTACAGCCGGAATGCTCATTGGCGGTGTAATAAGCTGGTTTATTTTTTTATATATTTATGGTGAATGGCAAGAGGAATACAGTAAAAAGATCGCAAAGCAGCAAACAACGATTACGAAGTTAGAAAATGAGAAACTGATTTGGCAGGAGGAATTTAAAAAACTTAATAAAGAGAATCAAGAAAAAATAACCGTTCAATCTATTTATATCAAAATAAAAAACAAAGATAAATATGATTTAGATCGATTTAGTGTTTTTCAAATGGAAGATGAAATAAAGAAAGATATCGGAATGATGATTGCAAAGGATTTAGATACAGCCTATAACAGCCGTGAGTTAATCAAAAAAATCATTGAGAATAAAGTCCTTCCTGCGAATGAAAAACGCTATAAACTAAAAATAACGGAAATGACCATCTATACGACACTTTCTATCGAAGTCGAGCTAATGATTGCGGATTAGAAAACGCCCGGTATCAGACCCGGGCGAAACCTTCACAAATCGCTTCCACTTCATGGATGACAGATTCTGTATCGCCCCATGAATAAATCGATGCCCCTGCAGCCAGTGGATGTCCTCCACCTTTAAACTTGCGGGCTACCCCGTTGATCACAGGTCCCTTCGAACGAAAACGGACTCTGATTTGATCCTCTTCCTCAATAAAGAATACCCATGCGATAATTCCTTGGATATTTCCCAGCGCACTAACCAGCACCGAGGCCTGGGCTGGAACGGCATCAAACTGCTTTAATAATTCTTTCGTTAATTTGACGTATGCTACCCCATTTTTCCCTATCTCATATTTTTGTAAGATATAACCATTTAGTTTAACGATATTAGGCTTTAATTCATACATTTTGTCATAAAGTTCGGTTCGAGAAAATTGATAATGAATGATTTCCCCGGCATAGGCGAAGGTTCTATTTGTCGTACTAGGAAATAGGAATCTGCCTGTGTCCCCGACAATTCCCGCATAAAGAAGTCTCGCCGCCGCATCCGACATTTTCAATCCTTTATCCTTGCCATACGTATAAAAATCATAAATCATTTCACTTGTGGAGCTTGAACTTGTATCAACCCAAAGCAAATCCCCGTATGGATCCTCATTTGGATGATGATCGATCTTTACTAACTTATCTCCGGTACGATATCTTGGATCATCAATCCGTGCTTCATTTGCCGTATCACAAACAATCACTAATGCACCATTGTACGTCTCGTCAGGAATAGAATCAAGGCAGTTAAGAAAATGCAATGTTTCTTCCTCCTTTCCAACAATATAGATTGATTTTTCTGGAAAGGATGTTTTTAATATTTCAGCCAGTCCCCCTTGAGAACCATATGCATCCGGATCCGGCCGGACATGACGATGAATAATAATTGTCTCATATTGTTTAATCGCTTCTAATATCTTCTCTTTCATGATTATCTCCTTACTATTCAATTATTCAATTCATATCACAATGCATTGAAAATGAAAAGAATGATGCATTGGACGTAGCCATTAGGCAAGAAAATGGGTAAAATGAATATATAGCTTTCAGCACTATTTATCATGAAAATATGAATGGAGGAAAATATACATGCCAATTTTGGTCCTATTTATTATTTTTTCTTTTTCTTTTTACATTTATTTCAAAACGAAGTATTTCCGCACAAAACTCCCGGCAGCAAAGAAATGGATTTCTGCTAAATCAAGTATGGCTCTCGGTTTATTTGTCGCCTTATTCGGGGTGAATCAGCTTTTCTTATTTCAGACAACGGTAACCTATATTGTTGCTGGTGTTTTTATCCTTTTAGGTGTCATTAATGTGATTGGCGGGATTAAGGCCTATAAATATTTTCTGCCTCTTGCCAAAAAAGAACTCCAAGAAAACTGTTAAACTTATGAAGATCGTAAAAGGGACCTCTACTAGAGTCCCTTTTTTTCGTTTAATGTCTATCCATCAGCTGACACATCATCATTGCTTTTCCAACAAGAACTCCTTCATTGAAAACCTCAACATCCACTTTCCCGAACTTCCTTCCTGCTTCGAGAACCTTCGGATAGATTTCAAGAGTACTATCAATTTGGACTGGTTTTAGGAAATAAATCGTTAAGTTTTCTACAACTAATTCCCCTTTTTTATATCCTCTTAATACCCGGTTTGCTGCTTCCGAAACAATCGTTGTAAAAACCCCGTATGAAATCGTACCGAGATGATTCGTCATTTGCGGAGTCACTTCACAGCGATAAACATCCTCCGCTCTCGTTTTCCCTTTCATTAAAACAATCTGATTTGTCACGATATCATCTAGTGTTTCTCCGACCTGTGGCTGACGCTGAATCATTTGCAGCGCCTTCAAAACATCCTGGCGGCTGATAATTCCTTCAATATGATTCGAATCGTCTACAACAGGCAATAACTCAATACTTTCCCAAACCATCATATGAGAAGCTGAAGCTACACTTGTTTTCCCACCTACCGTCATTGGATTTTTCGTCATAATTTTATCAATTGAAAGATCTTCCGGCTGGCCGATGACATCCTTGGCCGTTACCATCCCCTGCACCTTCATATTGTGATCAACAACAGGAAATCGTCCATGTGTAGTTTCCTTATTATGTAACTGCCAGTCTGCAACGGTATCGGTTGTTCGCAAATACACCGTATTTTGCAGCGGTGTCAAAATATCTTCAACAAGGATAATTTCCTTTTTAATTAATTGGTCATAAATAGCGCGGTTGATCATCGTTGCAACCGTGAATGTATCATAGCTCGTTGAAATAATCGGAATTTTCAATTCATCTGCTAATTTTCTCACTTCATCTTCCGTATCAAAACCGCCCGTGATTAATACAGCCGCTCCTGCTTTTAAAGCAAGTTCGTGGGCATTTGAACGATTCCCGACGATGAGAAGATTTCCAGCAGCAATATACCGCATCATCGCTTCTAATCTCATCGCTCCAATAACAAATTTATTAAGTGTTTTATAAAGCCCGTCCCTTCCTCCTAAAACCTGACCGTCAACAATATTTACCACTTCTGCAAATGTCAATTTCTCAATATTTTCTTTTTTCTTTCTTTCAATCCGAATCGTTCCTACTCTTTCAATCGTGCTAACATACCCTTTATTCTCAGCTTCTTTTATTGCTCTGTATGCCGTCCCTTCACTAACCGACAATGCCTTGGCAATCTGTCTCACTGATATTTTCTCACCGACTGGCAATTCATCAATATATCGTAAAATCTGTTCGTGTTTTGTTGCCAAGAACCTCACCCTTTTTATTAATATCATCATATATACTTTTATTATACGGTTCTTGGGCTTCTGTTTCAATTTTTTATCACATTCTGTTCTAATTAAAATACCTTGATTTTATACGACTTCTTGCCTTATTACCTCTTAACTGTTTTTTACTTTGTCGTTTTTGTGTATATAACAGACCGGTTAAATTACCGGCAATCACCATTAAAGCAAAACCCAGCCAGAAATAGGAAAATACTCCTTCTACTCCCGGACTTAATACGTTTAGCTGCGGAACCGCATAGTATAAAAGCAGACCGCTTAACAACAGGCACAATAAATAACGATTTTTTTTCATAATATCCCCCCGCAAGACTCTTTACCTTATGTCTATGCGGACAAGTAGAAAAAAAGTCAAAGGAATTTGCAGATCCTGTTCACTGACTTCTCGACGGGGCAAGTCTTCGTAGGTTTACCTGCTATTTCTATAACTTCTCTGCAAATAATAAAAATCCTTTCATTTACTATACTATCTTGTATGCCCATTATCAGTTGAATTAAAAGAATATTTAAGAAGATTGCTCTTTTCTACTTTAATATTCTGGCGAAATGATATATTTTTATATAATACGTTATGGTTTTAGAAGGAGCTGGAATGAATGCGTGTTGGAATACCAAAGGAAATAAAAAATAATGAAAATCGGGTGGCTATAACACCTGCCGGGGTCATGCATCTTGTAAATGAAGGACATCAAGTATATATTGAACAAGGCGCCGGATTAGGCTCTTCCTTCTAAAAACTGTAATGCCACATCTTTAAAAGCAAAGGTTGGGCCATGG
>CALGSR010000147.1 GCA_937902115.1 uncultured Bacillus sp.
GAATCGTCACCCCGATGGAGACGGCAAAGACCTTTTTCCGCTTCATCCTTAGAGAAACTTTTTCCGATAAATGGTCAAGAATGCCAAGAAGTTCTTGTTGATTGGAGACATCCCGCGGCAATGTCGTCGAGTTGCCGATGCTCTTGAACTCGGCTGCCGCTTCCGGGTCAATCGGGCGGGGATCAATGCCGCAAGCCCTCTCTTTCAGGCGCAGTCCGTTAATCCCAAGCAGTGCTTTCAGCTGAATTTCATTGGTTTTAGCTAAGTCACCGATTGTGAAAATGTCAATTTTATTTAATTTTTCCGCTGTTTTCTTGCCGATTCCATGCATGTGAATCACCTCAAGGGGCCAGAGGATCTTGGGCACATCCCTTTTTCTGAGGACGGTTATGCCGAGTGGTTTTTTCATATCGGAGGCGGTTTTTGCCAAGAAGCGATTAGGCGCAATGCCGATGCTGCACGGTAAATCAAGTTCACGCATGATCTGCTTTTGAATTTGATGCGCGATTTCGAGCGGAGAACCAAGTTCATAGCTATCTGTAATATCGACATAGCCTTCGTCGATTGACACTGGCTCCACTAGCTCTGAATACTGCTGCAGAATGTCAAACATGCCTTTTGAGGCCGCTCGGTAGCGCTCAAAATTCGGCTTTTTAACAATGAGGTTTGGGCATAATTTCTTTGCCTCCCAAACCGCCATTGTTGTTTTCACTCCGAACTTTCTCGCTTCGTAGCTACAAGTGACAATGACACCTCTTCGTTCCTCTGGATTGCCGGCAATTGCGAGGGGCTTTCCCTTTAATGCAGGATCATAGGCCATTTCTACTGAAGCATAGAAGCTGTTCATATCGACATGCAAAATGACCCGGCCCTTTTTCGGATACATTTTCTTCATGTGTTTTGCACTTCCTATTTATAGTACGAGTTCTTTAAGTAAGCGGGCTGTCACACCTTCGGGAAAGGAACAGTACGACAGTGCCCGCAGTTTTTATTGATTATGTCCATGGGTTGATTCATGAAGGACATTTTTCAGACGGTTGACTCAATTTTGTCCTTCACCCAACCGGTGATGGACATTTCCAGCAACTTCTCTATGGTTTTGTCCTTCATAAACCAGATAATGGAACCAGCCAGCTCTCTCTTATTCCCCGGCAACCTCTTTAATAATCTCAATCACCATTTCAGAGAGCTTATATAATTCCTCTACTGGCATTTTTTCATTTGTCGTATGAATGTCCTCGTAGCCGACAGCGAGGTTCACTGTCGGAATGCCGAAACCGGCAATGACATTGGCATCACTTCCGCCGCCGCTGGTTAAGAGTTCGGATGGACGACCAATTTTTGCTGCTGCTTTTTTCGCTACCTCGACCACATGATCCCCGTCAGCTAACTTGAAGCCGGGATACATCACTTCCACTTCGACATCGGCATTGCCGCCCATTTCTCCCGCCACACCTTCAAAGGCATCCTTCATTTTGCGAACCTGAGCTTTCATTTTTTCTGGGATTAAGGAACGGGCTTCGGCAAGAATATCTACCCGGTCGCAAACGATATTGGTCTGCTGGCCTCCCTCAAAGCGGCCGATATTTGCTGTTGTTTCCTTATCAATCCGCCCGAGCGGCATGCGTGAAATGGCTTTAGCAGCAATGGTAATCGCGGAGACACCTTTTTCCGGAGCCACACCGGCATGAGCCGTTTTTCCGTAAATAACAGCTCTGATTTTCGCCTGCGTCGGAGCAGCGACAATGATATTTCCTACTTTTCCATCGCTGTCAAGGGCGTAACCGAATTTCGCTTTGACTAAATTGCGTTCAAGTGCTTTCGAGCCATTCAACCCTGATTCTTCCCCAACCGTGATAATAAATTGAATCTCACCATGCGGGATATTCTCTTCCTTCAAGATGCGAACTGTCTCCAGCATAACAGCAAGGCCTGTTTTATCATCAGCCCCAAGGATCGTCGTTCCATCCGTTACAACATATCCGTCTTTAATCGAAGGTTTTACCCCTTTACCCGGTACAACTGTATCCATATGGGAGGTAAAATAAATCGGATCCACGCCATCCTTTGTGGCAGACAAGATGCAAATTAAGTTTCCCGCCCCATGACCGGTGACAGCCGTTGTGTCATCCTCAAATACTTCAACACCCAATGCAGTGAACTTTTCTTTTAATACCTTCGCAATTTCTGCCTCATGTTTCGTTTCCGAATCAATTTGCACCAGTTCTAAAAATTCATTTAATAATCGTTCTTGATTCATAAAATATCGCCCCTCCAACAACATCGTTTTTTCTAGTATACATCTCGGAACATTTAGCTTCAAATATAATAGATGTTGATATCATTGGGATGAACGGCAAATGGGACAGGGTACGAGAACCCTGTCCCTACCGTCAATTATAATGGCACAAATGGGACGGTGAACCCGGAACCCTGTCCCGTCCAAATTGACTGATATAATTTTAGGAACAACAAAAGGGACGGCGTACCGTCCCCCTGTCCCTTATAATGGAATATTGCTGTGTTTTTTATATGGTCTTGTTTCTTTTTTCGTGCGTAGCATTTCAAGGGCTTGGACAATTTTGATTCTTGTGTCGCGCGGATCGATGACGTCATCTACCATTCCTTTTGAAGCTGCTACATATGGATTAGAGAATTTCTCTTTGTATTCTTCAATCTTTTGCGCCCGAGTTTCTTCTGGGTTTGGACTGTTATTAATTTCTTTAGCAAAAATGATATTGGCTGCCCCTTGTGGCCCCATGACAGCGATTTCAGCATTTGGCCAAGCAAATACAAGGTCTGCACCAATCGACTTACTGTTTAATGCCACATACGCACCGCCGTATGCTTTTCGTAAAATAACGGTTAGTTTTGGTACTGTTGCCTCGGAATAAGCGAATAAAATTTTCGCACCGTGACGGATGATTCCGCCGTGCTCTTGTTTAACTCCCGGGAAGAAACCGGATACATCTTCAAATGTAATCAATGGAATATTAAAGGAGTCACAGAAACGAATGAATCTTGCCGCTTTATCAGAAGAATCGATATCTAATCCGCCGGCCATAAATTTCGGTTGGTTACAGACAAGTCCTACTACTTCCCCTTTAATACGCGCCATACCAATGACAATGTTTTTCGCAAAATCAGGCTGTACTTCCATAAATGACCCCGTGTCGACTACTTGATCAATTACTTTCCGTACATCGTATGGACGAACGGTATCGAATGGAATCACATCAGTTAAATCCGGACGGTAATCATCCTCTTCATCCCAAGCAGACATTGGAGGTTTTTCCTCATTATTTTGTGGCAAATAACTTAATAGTTGGCGAACCTGTTCAATGACCTCTTCCTCTGATTTTCCACGGAAATGAGCATTCCCACTGATCGAGTTATGCACCTTCGCACCGCCAAGGTCCTCGGAAGAAATCTTTTCCCCGGTAACGGTTTCAATAACCTTTGGACCTGTAATAAACATTTGGCTTGTTTTTTCGACCATGAAAACAAAATCAGTAATCGCCGGAGAATAAACCGCCCCGCCGGCACACGGTCCCATAATAACAGAGATTTGTGGAATCACACCAGAATAAATGGAGTTGCGATAGAAAATATGGCCGTATCCATCCAGTGATACAACGCCTTCCTGGATTCGCGCACCACCGGAATCATTCAAACCGACAAATGGCGCCCCATTGCTTGCAGCCAAATCCATTACCTTGGCAATTTTCTTTGCATGCATTTCCCCAAGTGCCCCGCCAAATACGGTGAAATCTTGGGCAAATAAGTAAATTGGACGACCGTTAACTTTACCGAAACCTGTTACAACCCCATCTCCAGCCGGTTTGTCTTGATCCAAACCAAAATCAATACAGTTATGCTCGATAAAGGCATTGATTTCGACAAAGGTTCCCGGGTCACAAAGAAGATCAATTCGCTCTCTCGCCGTTAGTTTTCCTTTTTCATGCTGCCTTTCAATCTTAGCATCCCCGCCGCCAAGTCCGATCTTTTCTTTTCTGTCATATAAGTCATGTATTGTATCGTAAATATCCATCATCTTAGTGGCCCAACCCTTTCTTTTCACATAATTCAAAAAGAACACTTCCAGTTGATTTTGGATGCATGAAGGCAACATGTGTGCCGCCTGCCCCTGCTCTTGGCTGTTCATCGATCATTTTGATGCCTTTGTCCTTAATTTCTTGGATTCTCTCTTCAATGGAGCTGACACCAAGGGCAATATGATGGATTCCTTGACCGCGTTTTTCGATAAATTTCGCAATCGCCCCGTCATTCCCCATTGGTTCTAACAGTTCTATATGTGTGTTTCCTGTGTCAATAAACGCAACCTTTACCTTTTGACTCTCTACTTCCTCAATTCCCAGTAGTTTAAGCTGCAGCACTTCCGTATAATAGGGCAGTGACTCTTCTAATGAATTGACAGCGATTCCAATATGGTCCACTCGATTAATCATGACGCAAATCCCCCACTTCATAGAAAAAATTAGCCAGTTATTAAAATAATTAAAAATCTATTAATTAATAGTTTACTATAAATCTTTAGAAAATTCCTCACTTTTCTGAACGATCGCTCAATTTATTTTTTTCGATAAGTTGTCCTAGAGGAATTTTCCTTGTAAAATAGAGATAGAATGGATTGAAGGAAATACATCACAATGCAATATTTCTATTGGAGGGAAATACAGATTGTCTAAAAAAAGAAAAAACAAAATGAAGATTGTTGTTTATCTCATGATCTTTGCCATGTTAGCCTCAACATTCTTAACTGGAATTGCATTCTTGTTCTAAAACACTGGATAAACAGACCTAATAGATGGTTAGAAGCAAATCAAAATCCCTGTTCATTTCCGAAACAGGGATTTCTTATGGAAATGGCACTTTGTTGAATTTCAGACCGAATTTTTAAAATATTCCAAATTATCCCCATCCTATTGGAATAAGCTTTAACATTCTTTACATATCCTATAGAATAATAGTGAAAGGGGGTATGGAAATGCAAGCACACTTAAATTCCATTGCAAAATGGGGGAAATTTCTCGGCTATATTTATATCATTTTTGGAGCGATTGACGCAATACTTGGATTATTTGCTTTTATCATTGGGGCAATCCCGGGCGTAATTATGATTTTTCTAGGAATCTTTCTTCTTCGCGCTGGTAAAGAGGCAAGTAACTTATTGCAGGAGTATGATGAGCGTCCGCTCGCCGAATTGCTTAACAACATTGCAAAATACT
>CALGSR010000148.1 GCA_937902115.1 uncultured Bacillus sp.
TTCTATCGTATGAATAATAAGATTCTCAGGGAAAAATTAAAGCTCGATCATATGGTTGACCCGCTCCTCGATCGTTTCCACCGTCGTCTCTAAAGATAATGCCATTTCTTTAAATAAGATATTTTGAATCATCTGTAACAGACTGCGATCTTGGTCATACAGCCTCTTATTATTTTTCTTATATTCTACACTTTTCCGCATCAATATATTAGCTATTTTTGCGATTTCATCCCGATCTCCAGTGTTCACAAGTTCCATATATTTTCTGCTCCGCTGTTTCGCATCCTCAATCCAGCCAGCCTGCGGCTCTTTAAAGGTTTGGATTAGTTCTTCTGCTACATCCTTTTCCATTGGCTTAAGCATCACAACTTTATCACTATCAACAGGGATACTAATTTTCAAGCTTGTTTCTCCAAGAGGATGCATCACATAATAGGTTCTTGTCACACCCGCAATCGTTTGTTCACTTATATCATCGATTTGACATAACCCATGTACGGAATAGATAATTATATCTCCAATATCAAACATCGCATTTGCTCCTCTTTATCAATTTATCAACTAAATTCACAAAATTAATTTTATAATATTCTCTCTTTATTATCAATTAAGTTGACATATATTGTTGCTTTTATATCAATCTACGGCGACTGAAATCGCATGTGTTCTCGGCCTGCTAACATAAATAGAGGATACCCGCAGGAATCCCCTTGTCATTTAAAATTCTACTTTTCTAGTAAAAACAAAGCCCTATTAAACATCAAGGTTTTGTACATATAAGGCGTTTTTTTCAATAAATTCGCGACGTGGTGCTACCTCTTCACCCATCAACATTCTTACCGTTTCATCAGCCAGCTGTGCATCCTCCACATGTACCTGGAATAAGGTTCTTGTTTCCGGATTCATCGTCGTTTCCCATAACTGCTCCGGATTCATCTCTCCAAGTCCTTTATAACGCTGCAAACTTGGTTTCGGTGATGGTGGCAGCCCGGCTAAAACTTGTTCAAGCTGCTGATCATTATAGGCATAAAGAATTTTCTTCCCTTGCTGTATTTTATACAATGGCGGCTGGGCTATATAAATATAGCCTTGTTCAACGGCCTGAGGCATATAACGATAGAAGAACGTTAACATCAATGTTCGGATATGCGCTCCGTCTACGTCGGCATCTGTCATAATGACGATTTTATGGTATCTCGCCTTCGATAGATCAAATTCCTCGCCAATACCGGTTCCAAATGCTTTAATCATTGTCCCGATTTCTGCATTATGAAGCGCCCGATCTACATTTACCTTTTCCACGTTAAGAATTTTTCCCCGCAGTGGCAAAATCGCCTGGAAATGGCGGTCCCGCCCTTGTTTCGCCGACCCGCCTGCCGAGTTTCCTTCGACAATAAATAATTCACAAATGGCTGCATCTTTAGATGAACAATCTGCTAATTTTCCCGGTAGAGTGGATACTTCCAAGGCACTCTTTCTGCGCGTTAACTCACGTGCTTTCTTAGCAGCTGAACGTGCCTTTGCTGCCGTTAAGCTTTTGTTTACAATCGTTTTTGCAGCAGCGGGGTTTTCTAACAAGAAGGTTTCCAGCTTTTCCGTTACAATCGCATCTGTAATCGCTCTGACCTCTGAATTTCCTAGTTTCGTTTTCGTTTGTCCTTCAAATTGCGGATTAGGATGTTTAATAGAAACAATCGTAATTAAGCCCTCTCGAACATCTTCACCGGAAAAATGGGCTTCATTTTCTTTCACTAAGTTAGCTTTTTTTGCAAAATCATTGATTAAGCGGGTTAAAGCGGCTTTAAAACCTGATTCATGTGTACCGCCTTCATGAGTATGAATATTGTTCACAAAGGAATAAACTTCGCTGTCATAGCCTTTGTTATATTGCATCGCAATCTCGACGGAAATTTCCCGGCGCATACCTTCCATATAGATCGGCTCTTCATGTAGAGCCTCTTTCTTTCTACTTAAATATTCAACAAAAGAGCGGAGTCCCCCTTCATAATGGTATTCCTCACGCTTCCCTTCGCCGCGCTTATCTTCAATGGTAATCAAAAGGCCTTTATTTAAGAACGCAAGCTCTCGCAAACGCTCTGATAGGATACTATAATCATATGAGCGTGTTTCTGTAAAAATTTCAGGATCCGGTACAAAGTGAATCTGTGTGCCAGTTTGTTCGGTCTCCCCAATAACCTTTAAATCGGCCTCGGGAACCCCGCGTTTATAAGTTTGATAGTGAATCTTGCCATCACGATGGATGTAAACTTCAAATTGAATGGAAAGTGCGTTAACAACAGAAGCACCTACTCCATGTAATCCGCCGGATACTTTATATCCGCCGCCGCCAAATTTACCCCCAGCATGTAGGACGGTTAAAATGACTTCTACAGCAGGCCTGCCTTCTTTTTCATGCATTCCAACCGGAATCCCACGGCCATTATCTGTGACAGTAATGCTGTTATCTTCCTCGATTACAACGTTTATTTCATCACAATAGCCGGCAAGCGCTTCATCAATACTATTATCGACAATCTCCCAAACTAAATGATGAAGACCTCTTGAGGCGGTTGAACCAATATACATCCCCGGGCGTTTTCGAACAGCTTCAAGGCCCTCTAATACTTGTATTTGACTGGCATCATAGGTGTTGTTTGGATTTTCCAGTTTGTCTATTGCCACGTAATCACCTTCAGTTTTCTTCATACTTTTGAATGAACGTTAGTCAACTTAGTTGACAATTTAATTTTACAGTAAATTCATCATAATGTCAATTTAATTGACATTAAATAGTTCTTTCATGTATAATTAAAATTTTTCCACCTACAATGATAAAGAATCGTTTGTAGCAACAATATTTCACAGACCAAAGAAAAGGACAGATGGTGTTGACATTCTACATCATCTGTCCTTTTCTTTGGTTAATCAACTATTTTCACGTCGATAGGCTTCAAGTTCCATTTGATCCATCCTGTTAAAATAACGCCCCATATTTTTTCGCAATAATATTTGAATTTCATTAATCAATTCCTGTGGTTCACCTGGTTCATCAAATTCAAACTTGTCTTGAACAAGTTTCCTGCTTATCTGCAAAGAAAATGGGTTTTCTTTTGTCGTGATCCCAGGCATAATCCCTTGTAAAACGATAATCTCACTGTTATCCTCATTAGCTTTGAAAGGGATACCAGCATCCCAAAGCAAAAAGCTGCCATACTGCTCTTCCATTTGTTCCATGATGACATAAGATTCCGTCATCGCTTTCTCCGCATCCTGAAACCATGCACTCCTGCCAATGCTTTCACCCGTAACAGCGTCACCGAATTTAACTTGATAGGCAATCTTCACACTTTTCACTCCTCTATATAAGTTTAATACATCTCTTTAATAGCGGTTTCATTTCATTTGAATGTCTAAAATCCATCTCAATAAACGAGGCTTTTTTCATCTTAAAATACTACTATGAATCACTCTCTAAAATCTGAATCTATTCTTATTTCACATTATAATATTTTGCACTATGAATAGCTTGTTAAATGCTCATACAAAATGATTCAAGCGCATCATTTTCGGCCTTAGCATTTACGCCTTCTGTATACATCATCCTGAGCTAATATGAAAAATGAAGAAACCGCTCAATTGCTCTAATCAAGCCATTTCAAATTTTCCCATGAACGCAAAAAGAAACCATTCGAAAAAATACACTTACGAATGGTTTCTGAAATAATCAAATAATTGATCAAGCAAGCGCGCAATAATGGTGAGCACCGAGGCAGCATGATTAATTTCGTACAGGTTCGGTTGCTATCACCGCAGATGTAGATTTTTCCTTCACTGCGCTTGGCTTTTTCATGAAAATCGAACAAATTACTGCAAGGACTGAAATCCCTGTTATAAAGTAGAATGCATATTTTATGACGGTAGCCAGAATTTCACCTTGAGCGGCATCTGGAGTACTTGCGGCAAAGTTTGCCTGTCCAGCAGTAAACAGCGTAATTGAAATAGCTGTACCTGCTGCTCCAGCTAATGAAATGACAAGTCCGCCAATGATTAACTGACGAGTGGAGAACCATTTCATTAAAAGTGCTGAAATTGGCACTAAAATTGCCAATGTTAATAGATACCCTGTTGTCAGCCACTGAGCTGTAGCCGCTGTAATTGAAAATTGCCCCATAATATCCGTTAATGCCATATTTAAAGCTGTTTCACCAAATAATCCGATAAAAGCACCTAGCATTAAGATCGCTGCCATTAGTTTTGGACTTTTTACTTGAATTTGTGTACCCATAAAACTATCCCCTTTTTTCGTAAATATAATGATATAATTTCAAGATAAATAGTAGACAATAGCAAAGAAATGCTTCAAATTGTTTGACCAATTCGAATTTCACTCTGTATTTATCGTTTTAAAAAGTAATCTTCATGATGGAAGCTATCACCACATTTTGCCCATTTTCCATAACACGCCCTTATCCATACCAACTGGTTTGTATAGAATAGCAGATATTTTTCCTAGAATTCAAGATTTCCTTTTGTAAATTTTTATGAAGCCCTTTAATAGCTAATCAAAACACGTCAACCTAATTGATCATTTCTTAAATATCTTGTAAAGTAAAAGGCGATGAAAACCGAAAGGGGTAAAACGGTTGGATTACGAATTAAAAAATTTAGATTTAATTGATTTAATAAGCGAACGCCATATCGAGCTTCGGGGTCTAGCGGAGAAAATGTGGAATGATACAAGTGACATTTCTATTTCGAATTCAGAATGGTTTATTATCGCAAGAGTTTATAAGAAAAAGCCAACAATTGCCTATGTTACCAAACAAGTGAACATTTCCAGGCAAGCCACGCATAAATTTATTAAAAACCTGGAAGCGAAGGGATTACTGCAAATAAGCAGCATGGAAAATAATAAAAAAGAAAAATGCGTCCAGTTAACGGAATTAGGCGAAATTTGCTATGAACAAAACCAGGAATTAAAATCAAAGCTCGAAAACAAAATCATCGATAAAATCGGGCTCGAAAAATTTACAGCACTTAAGGAAATTCTGAAATTGGATTGGGATTTATAACTCCTGTATTATGTACCTCATTTTCTAAGGCTGTTTTCGTAAAGTTTGTTGTTAAAATTTAAAGGCCAATTTTAACGTGGACATAGCTATTTCGGGGCCTTCAATTCAATTTGAAGCTCTTTTCTCTTCTAATAAAACTTGATTCACAAAAAAATTTAGGTCGAACATCTTATTTT
>CALGSR010000149.1 GCA_937902115.1 uncultured Bacillus sp.
CATTTTCAAATTCAGTGTGTTCTCTATAGAAATTTGAACATAATAAAAATGTGCTTGAATGAAAGGTGGCACTTACTATATGAATTTTATTAGGAGGATTACAATGGGCATTCTAAGTGGAAATCCGAAAGATGAACCAATGCATTATGGTGAAGTATTTGGAGCATGGTCTTATTCTTTAACGGTGAAAGGGCTAGTTGCAGGCTATCAAACCCAATTGAATCATGCGGGTGATGAGGATTTGCAAAAGCTGCTTATCGATGCTATTGAAAGCGGCCAACAGGAAATCAAACAAATCGAAACATTATTAAAGGAAAATGGAGTCGCTTTGCCTCCAACACCTCCAGAACGTCCTAAAGCATGTTTAGATGAAATTCCTGCAGGGGCTCGGTTTTCTGACCCTGAAATAGCCGCTATGCTAGGCATAAATATTTCTGCTGGACTTGTATCATGCAGTGCCATTATTGGACAATCCATCCGCGAAGATATCGCGATGATGTTTGGGCAGTTTCATACACAAAAAGCAGCACTTGGGCTGAAAGTATTAAGAATGAATAAAGAAAAAGGGTGGCTAGTACCTCCGCCGCTTCACTTAAGTCGTGCAGCGGGAGTTTGTTAAAGTAAAGAATTGAGGTGCAATGGCAGGGAATTTGCTCTTTTTTGCAGTATGTTCACAAAAACTTCATACTTATTTCACAAAACTATTTCCTTCTCTCTATATAATGAAAACAAAGAGACAAATTTTTGTGTCTGATCAACAGGGGGAAGATGGGAATGGAAATAGTTTTAATGATAATGTTTGCGCTTGCAATGATCGTATTATTTTTCTGTGGTTTTTATGCAGGGGTCATAAAAGAAAAATACGGAAAAAGTTGGATTCAGGCGGTTCCGATAACAGTAGCTATTTTAATGTTCAATATCATATGGGCACTTGCTGAAATGGCAAAAGAACGATTTTAATGGTTTAACTCATTTAAAAAGCAACTCAAACTTCTGAGTTGCTTTTTTTCATTTTTTTAATCATAGTTGATTTATAAAAAATATAGTGAATAGCTTTGATGAAGAAAATTTAAAAGATGCGTTAAAGCAATTAAGGAGGAAAATGGCAAAATCTTTTTATCATTTTTTAATGAAATATCGTCATCCGGAACTAAAGGATGAAATCAGCATTTTTGCAAATGATGCCTATCTGGATCATAGCTTCCCAAAAACATCTTTTAGTTATGAACAATTAAGCTCATATCTAGAGTTAAATGGATCTTATTTACCAAATATGAGAATTTTCGATGAAGTATGGGAACTCTATATTCTACATGAATACTCTTAAATGGTGCTGCGAATAAACTGTCTTCCATCTCTAAAGCTTTTTTCTACTAATGACTGGATGAATGATGAAAAATTTCTTGCGTTGAAATAGGAATGTATTCAGTCCATATTGAGCATCCATGCATATAATAACTCAACAACATTTCACAGCTTTGTCATTGGGGAGAGGGATGAGATGGGAAGACGGAAAAAATCTAAATACAATATCGGAGACACTGTTGTGATTACGATTTATGGAACCGTTGGCAAAGTAACAGATGTGAAATGGCTGGACGGGATCTATGTTTATGAAGTGAATAAAAGCGATGGATTATATAAAGAATCCAGTTTACGCTTATTATCTGAGTATGATGGTGAAATTGTAGATCAAGAACATATTGACATTGAATATAAATTTTTTATCGGAGATCTTGTACAAGTAAAAGGGAAGGGCTCTGACTTATATAAAATTGTTGGCTTTCGTACGGAAATTTGGCGCTATAAAGATAATGCTTGGGAAGAGGTTCTTTATGAATTATCACGAATGGGTGATGAAGAATGGCTTGAAGCGGATGAAGCAGATCTTGTCCTGTTGGCGGATTCCGATAATGCAGATGCGTTTATGCAAAAGCTAGGGATTCTGTATTCGATTAATAAACAAAAACAAGTGAAAAAACCACCAGAAGAAAAAGTGGAATCCGAAAAAAGAGACCATGCTTATACTGATGAACCTGGACTGCATGAAAAGCAAATTAATCGCTTATTAGATATTTATAATGACTACCAAGTATTATATGATTGGTTTGGTGATGAAGAATATTTACAAGTAATGAAAGCGGCCATCCGTGAGCTGAAAAAGCTGACAAAAAATTGAGTCTGCCTCTAACGATTGGGCTTTTACGCAAAAAGCAAAATATACAAGAGGAAGGGCAAACCCCAAAGAATTATCAAAGTAAAATGGTTTTGCAGAATATTAGAAAATAAAGTCACTGTGAAACTATCTTCATTATTTACATCATCTAGGATTAATTCAATTATTTGGGTTAATTTCACCATTTTCCCTCCTATAATGCCTAATCTGTTATCATTCTTATGCAGGTCTAATAGAAAAATGCTTTTTTCTTCGCGGATTATAGATTCATTTATGGTCTATAAAAAATTAAACCGCATACATTTTTATAAAT
>CALGSR010000150.1 GCA_937902115.1 uncultured Bacillus sp.
ATTTTCCGTTATATGTAACCAAAATAAATCAAATGCGTGGAAATCAAAGAAACACTATGACGGGGAAATGTATCCTGAAATGTTTATTGTTGGTCTTAATACCCCGTATGGACAATGCACTTACCATTACGATATAAAATGTTGGGATTGGTTTCAAGTACCAGAGTTAGAATGTGCACCAAAATGGGATGGCCATACATCAGAAGATGTAATTGAAAGATTAAAATTATTTAGTTTAAACCAAAAAGGGGAGGAATAATATGGGAAAATATGAAGAACAAACAAGACGTGATTTAGCAGATTTGTTAATGACCAGCTGGAAATCCGGTGGCACCAATTTTGAATATATTGTCGGATTGCAATATAACAAAGAAGATAAAATTGTAACCTTAAATTGCATTGATGGAGAAGATTATGAGGTAATATTGCGCAATACTAAAATCAGTCAAAAGGAAGAAAAACAAGAACTACGCCCTTTGGGTGTAATGCCACGGGCTATTTGGGATAAACACAGAATGCGCGATCTTAAAAACACCATCCAGCACTACATAAGCGCCGAACAAGAAGCTCCTGTGGAGTTAGTTAGTGAGTACAATGAACTTTGCGAGAAGCGAAATAGATAAGTCGAAAATATTTAAAAAAGCAAATAAAACGCTCACACAAAGAGCGTTTTATTTGCTATAATAATGCAGTAAGATTAAATTATAAAGAAAGGACTAAGTAAATATGACAATCGAAGAATATCTAGGGAAAGACAACGTACTAGGAAAAGACATCTGGCATAAGAAATATCAATTTAATAATGAGACCTTTGACCAATGGCTCGATCGAGTATCAAACAATTGCAATGAATTACGGCAATTGATAGCCGACAGAAAATTTCTTTTTGGAGGCAGAACATTAACAAACTATAACACTAATAGGAATGCTTCTACTTCAAACTGTTACAGTATCGGCTATGCGCCTGATTCCGTGGAAGGAATTATGGAAGTCGCAAAACAAATGGCACTAACCTACAAATCACAAGGTGGGCAAGGTGTTTCCATGAGTAAAGTTCGTCCTAAAGGGACCAGAATTAATAGCAGTGGATATGAATCTGATGGTATCATTCCATTCATGGAAATATTCAATACAACAACTGCCAGCATAAGTCAAGGCGGAAGCAGAAAAGGAGCGTTGATGATATCCCTTGACGCTTGGCACAAAGAAGCAGAGTCATTCATCACGATCAAAAGTGAAACCGGTAAAATTGAAAAAGCAAACCTGTCCTTAGAAATCGATGATGAATTTATGGAATGCGTAAAGGAATACTACGAGATGAACGTTGTAAAGACAGTTCATCGTCACTTTGTGTGTGATTCTGGAGAAATTGTGTATGATGTAACTCCGATTACAGTTTATAAGAAAATGTGCGAAACCGCATATAATTGGGGAGAACCTGGTGTTATCTATACAAATCAATTTCGTCATCATAATATAATGCAGTATGATGACGACTATGAAATTGTCACCGGAAACCCGTGCGGTGAACAACCTCTACCTCCACATTGTGCATGTAACTTGGGTTCCATTAACCTCTCCGAATTTGTGATAGACCCTTATAAGAAAGAGGAATCTTTCTTTGATATGGAAAGTTTTCTAAGAGCTGTTCCAGTAGCCATCAGAGGTCTCGACGAAGTAATTGATTACGGATCAAAGTACCATGCACTTCCAAAACAGAGGAAAATGGCGGAGAATTATCGTAACATTGGACTCGGTGTTATGGGGCTAAGTTCTATGTTTGTAAAATTAGGCATTACCTACGGCAGTGAACAGAGCAAAGATTTAGTTAACACTATTATGTTTTATATGTTCCGTATGGCGGTTATGACCTCAAATGCATTAGCCAAAGAAAAAGGCGTGTATCCAAAATACAAAGATGCTGTATTCCAATCCGACATTATTCAGGATCATTTTAACAAAGACGAAATTACAATGTTAAAAAGATACGGATTAAGAAACTGCAGTCTTTTAAGCGTTGCACCAAATGGCAGCATCGGAACAATGCTAAATGTTTCTACAGGAAGCGAGCCTTTCTACCGAATATCCTATCAAAGAACAACACAGTCTCTACATAAAGAGCAGGATGTAACATATGATGTTACCATCCCCGAAGTAAAGGAATATCAGAAAATTAATCATACAAATGATATCCCAAGCTACTTTGTTGGCGCTGATCAAATCGCCTGGAAAGACAGAGTTGAAATGCAGGCTACTCTGCAAAAGCATGTGGATGCAGCAATTTCCTCCACAGTTAACTTACCGAGTGACATTACTTTAAACGAAGTAGAAAAGCTGTATCTATTTGGTTGGGAACAAAAACTAAAGGGTATCACTATTTTCCGCTCAAACTGTGAAAGACCTGGCATCTTAACTACTACACAAGATAATAAAGAAAATGCCGCAAATGAGGCAAAATCGAAGCCAGAGAGCAAAGAAAATACCACGGATAATAAAGAATTAAAACGGGGAGAAATTGCAAAAACACGTGACAATTTAATTGGTAAGAAACGTAAGTTAATTACAGGTTGTGGTAGCTTGCACTTTATGGCATGGTTTGATCCGGAGACCGGCGAAGTACAAGAAACATTCTGCGAACGTGGTAGCAAGGGTGGCTGCGCAAGTTCCTATGATTCTATATCAAGGTTAGCGTCGGTAGCAGCGAGAGCCGGTGCAAAAACAGAAAATATTATTGATCAGCTAATGAGCGTTAATCCTTGCTCTTCCTACACCAGTAGAAATGTGAAATTACATGATACCTCAAAGGGCAGCAGTTGTTCCAGTGCGATTGCCTTTGCCCTACAAGATATGTACCAAGAAATACAAAAGGAAATCGCTAACAAAAAGAGTGTTCCTAGTAAAGAAAAACACGAAACCATCAATAACCCAGATACTTTGATAAAAAATGATCCGTCTCGTTGTCCTGAATGCGGAGACAGCTTGGTTATCGAAGGTGGCTGCAATGTTTGTAAATCTTGTGGCTGGAGTAAATGTGAATAGCATGGATCATTTTAGTTTCTTTTCGAATACCGAATGTGAGTACTTTCCTTGCCACAAAATCACCGAAGATAAAAGAAAAGAATTTAGTTGTCTCCATTGTTACTGTCCACTTTATCCAAGAGAGAACTGCGGAGGAAACTATTCTGTATTACCAAATGGTTTAAAGGATTGCAGCAAATGCGTAATACCACATTTCAACTACCAATATATTATAAACAAATTAAAGGAGGAACCCTATATATTATGAATGATAACGAAAATTTACCATTATTAGAGAAGCAGATTATGAAAAGCATGTTTAACAATCTGAAGCACGAAGAAAAACATGAGGAAAGAAATACTGATGCAAACGATGATTTTCAATTAAGTGAGAAAATCATGAAAGAAGGAAAAATCTTATTTGCAAAAGTTAAGAAAGATTCCGATGCCGTAATTCCAAGCAAAGAAAAAGAAAACGCTGGATACGATATCTATCCATGCTTTACTGATGATGCAATTATAATTTTACCCCACAAAACGAAGTCAATTCCAACGGGTATTGCATCTGCATTTTCAGCGGATTATTACGTACAGATAGAGGAAAGGGGATCTACGGGAACCAGGGGAATGAAGAAATCTGCTGGTGTTATTGATAGCGGATATCGTGGTGAATGGTTTATTCCAATTTATAACGGTAATGACGTACCTCTTGTAATTGCAAAATACCCTGTATATGATGACCTGAATGAAATGAATAAAATTCTAGGGGAACAAATATGTATCGTTTATCCTTATGATAAGGCAATTGCACAAGCCATTCCACATTATGTGCCAAATTTAATAGCGGGTACTACCACTTATGATGATCTGTGCAAATACAAATCCGAACGTGGAGCCGGAAAACTAGGAAGCTCTGGGAAATAAAGTTTTTCATAAAAAACAGAGCAAAAATGTTTTTGTATAAGTAAGAAAAGAGTGGAAAGATATCTTTCCACTCTTTATCTATTTTAAAGGAGGAAATGTTATGAACAGTATTGACTCAAATTACAACATCCTGGAGACAGAGGAAACGCCTATTGGCAGATTAAAACACATTGAACGCATTGCTCGCATATGTTATAAGTCGGAAGATAGAATTACAGAGGATGGAGAAAGTGCAAAAAAAATGTTAAAGATGCTCGTGAATAAAAATCACGAGGCAATGTTGGAACATGTGTCCTATATTCTGGGAATTAAGAATTTACATATCTATCAACTCATTACTAGGAAAGCAGAAAATTTAAAAAGCCATGGATATCCAATTTACCTAAGATACACGTCAGATATACCACCAAGAGACGGAGATTGGAGATTTATTATATCTGGGAATGCCAGAGCATGGAGAGATTTTCTACGAGCATATATTGTAGAATATAATCAGGTACTTCCGCCATATTTCTTTGTCTTCTTTACAAAGGAAGAAGACAAAGAAATTTTATTCTCAGAGTTTAAAGAATATTACGTAGAATTCACAAATCCCGACTTAGATTATACTAAGCTTCTATCTTTTATCACAAAGGACCAACTACTCACAAAAAGAGAACAACTAGTTCATCATGACTTATCCATCAAGTTTACCGTTGACCGCGGTATAAGTCATGAATTCGTAAGACATAGACCAGCAAGCTTTGCTCAGGAAAGTACGAGATACTGTAATTACAGCATCGATAAATTCTGTAACAATGTTAGCTTCATCGATCTTACACAAGGTATGCTGCTAGACCTTGCAATGAGAGATCTTCCACCCAAGCAATTAAAAGCCATTAAAAAAGAATGGCAAAATGCTTGTAGGGATGCTGAGAAACACTATATGAATATGATTAAACTTGGTTCTACCGCGCAAATTGCTCGCGGCGTACTTCCAAATTCTACGAAAACAGAGCTTACAATAACCACAAACCTCGCAGAATGGAAACACATTGTAGATTTAAGGGCTGCCAAGGATGCGCATCCACAAATGAGGGAAGTTATGGTTCCCTTGGCAGCGGATTTAAAAGAAAGATTCCCTGAAATCTTTTAATAATTTAGGAAAGGAGGAAACAAAATGCGACCATGCAAAGGTACTTACTATGAAAACAAAGAATGGCATGAATTTGAATACGGACTATTCCATCAATGGGTTGTAGGTTATATAGAACTTGAAGCAGGCCTGGCAAACTACGCTTGTGCGTTAGTGGAGATGGAGAACGGTAAAATAAAAGAAGTTTTACCAAATAACCTGCAGTTTATAGACAAACCATATCAAGGAGATGAATACTGTGACAAATAAGTTAAAAAGATGGATTGGATTTAATTTTGACGACAACCAAACTTTTGAAAAACCACCAAGAGAAGGAACAGGTGAATCTGATGAAATGAAGCAATTTTTTAAAGACTTAAAGTCAGATTTAAAGAAGACATTGGGCAAACAAGGGATTCAAATTCAGCGAATGAAACCAAATTACTACGATGTCAGCGTTGTTGTTACTGATGGCAACGGACAATTCGCGTATATCAGCTTTGGTGATATGAGATGGACCAACCAATGGGATCAAGGAATTCTCGTGCGTACCATGAAACACGAAAAAGATTGGACGGGCGGACTCAATCATTGGTGTTCTTATGAACAAATTCCAGATCAAATATTACAGCTTTGGAATAGAGAAGGAAGGTGATAACATGTCACTATGGTGTAATTTACTGGATATGTGGGCACAAGACATTGATGAAAATGAGAAAAATAACTTTTGTCCCTATCATGGTGTTCAGAGTTGCAGAGGATGCGAAGAAGCAGAAGACGTCGGAAATACGGAAGAAGACTTTGAAGATGATGAAGAAAAATAATACATGGCGCAAAAAAACATTGAGCAAAAATGAGAATATCAAGATACCGTCCTATACGACGTACTGCATGAGATCATGCAGTACGCTAATAACAATAAAACAAAGCAATATAAACTACAGCCAGACAATTGCATCACCGTTTAACGATATGTTGATGAAAACAAAACGATAATACAAGATAATAAATTAGAGGGGCCTTGTGCCCCTCTAAAACTTCCACTATTTACTTTACAAACGTACCTACGACACCACGTTTTTCTCTGCTCATCGTTCGCTTTCTAAGCCATAGTAGCGCCTCTTCCAGTTTTGTAATTGCCATAGCGTTTTCCTCACAGCGAAATTCACTATCTTGAAAAGATTTTAATCGGGTTAACACCATGATCAACACATCTTCGTTGCCTGCTCCATTCACTCCGACTTCTTTACACGGACCTTCCTGGAAATCAACTTTCGCAACAATCTTTTCTGAATCTGTTTTTGTCACAATAAAGTGATTTGGCGCATTAAATTTTCCCTTGTCTTCGTGGAATACTCTTGTGTAGTTGTTTGTTAATAAATCATGCTTTACTTCTACCATTTTTCTACTCTCCTTTTTATATAAATCTTCTTTGGGCCTTGTTGTAAGACCATGGGCAGATGACTGATCTTCGGATCTTGTTTTTGTTTTATTCTCTAAGTAACAACTATGTGTATTTTTGCATTTAGGATCTTTAATTAATGCTCTGCCAGTTAATATATCAGAGCATTCCCAGCAACTCACATCAACCAAATCTTCATGTTTGGCATATGCCATTCTCGCTCCACATTCACACCGACAAGTAGCTGAATATCTTAATTCTTCATCCGTATATATTTTTATAAGCTGCTCCCGTTTGTATTCTCCTGTTTCAGGCAATAACCCCGCATTAATATCTTTATGCAAACGCACAACACTAAAACCGGTATCAGTACCATGATCAGTTTCACACATGGTAATTTTACGAATGCGGCCAATTAATCCTTTGTCTTCGCCACTAATTACTTGAACTAAATCACCTAATTTTAATTTCATAAAATTCTCCTTTCCAAACAAATAAGTATTCATATCTATGTATATATATTCACAGTGATAATCATGCTCCGTTCTCTTTAATCCGACAAATCTCATCCAGCATTCTTTTTAATTCCGTTGCCAAATCATCCAAATATTTCGGATATTCTCTTGTCAACGCTTCATCTAACTTCTCTGGAATGTCTTCTTGAAACCAAATAGAAATACCATGTTTCTTTAGTACCTTTAAGATTTTGTCTACAAGGTCAGCGCTGTGTTGTATGGTACTCATTCCATCAACCTGTCTTTGCAAATCACTTAATTCATTTGCCATTTTACTACCAAGTAAATGCCCAAGATTTCTTGTTTTTGTTTTATTCTCCAAGTAACAACTTGCATACTCTGCCTTATCGCTAAAGAATGGGATCCGGTCACTATCTAATTTATTCATAATAATATACATCAACATATCTGCGTTAATCTCAACTGGTCGATAAACTGCTTTCTTTACTGTGCGAATGCTGCCGTTTGTCGGATTGTAGTATTTTAGTCCAACACCTTCCGGAACTTCTTCTTTTTTTACCATACCCTTCGGTACAACAAAGTAAAACTCATGGCAAAAAGGTAAATAACATTGCCACTTTCCGTCTCTCTTAAAATCACCCCGGCTTACTTTGATCTCGTAAATTATGATATCTGGATTTGTCCAGCTTTTCTTTATCGCTAAGGCATCAAAGATCAAAAGACCATTACCGTTCGGAGAATATGTTGGACCATTTTTGCATTCTGTTGCGAAGAAATCCAGATAATGACTTTTCGCTAATGCAGATTTAATATCAAATGCCGTCACTCTATTTTTTGTCATACTAAAAACTCCCTTCCGAAGATAAAATCTTTCTCTTATTATAGCACAGAACAATTTTAAAAGGAACTGCTTTTCGGTATAAGAAAGAAAATAAAGAGAAAAGAGGAAAACGATATGAAAATTTTAAACAAAGTAATAGGAAAGAAGAAAGCAAGTTATAGAAGAAAAAGCTTAAAGACAAGGACACTAGAAGCATTAAAAGCAGATCGACTAGAAAGAGCATAGATTATTTAGAGGGCGTTATGCCCTCTAATCTTTCTCCCTTTCTCGTATAAGTAAGAAAAGAAAGGAGAGATTTAAAAATGTTTAAAATTGAGGACAATAAGTTAGATAAGAAAGCAATGATATTTAAGATTTTGAGCGGAACAGCAATTGTAACATTAGGCAGCACAACGATAGCAGCAACGAAGAAATTCGTAACAGAAAAAGTAAAATACACAGAAAAAAAATACGAACTAGAAATGTTAAAGCAAGAACTTAAGAAGCTAGAAGAGTTTATTACGTGGGAAATCGACTACATGGAAGATAAGATGAATCTGAATATGATTCAGGTAAAGGCAGAGGATATTGCAAGATTTGGTGACAAACCTTTTGCAGAAGCAAAAGAATATACAAGAGAGTATATTAGTGATGAAATTCTATGCAACATTAGAAAGAGAGTTGAGGCATTAGACAAAGTATTAAATGGAAAATCATTAATCGATAAAGATGAAAAAGGAGGCAAATATGGCATCAAATACAAAATATAACAAAAATTCAGTACTTACCGGATTAGGAATAAGTTTAGGACTAATCTTAGCAGTGGCAGAATTAGTGGAAACACATCAAATAAAAAACAGTGTAAGTGAATTACAACTGGCTAACACAAAGCTTCAGGAAAAGAGCAAGGAGCAAGAAGAAAAACTAAATGAACTTGAAAGGTCGCATAATGAATGCGAAGATAAATGGGATCGGGCATTGAAAGGCTTAGATAAAAACAGTAATTTGGCACAGGATATTGTAGAATTGAAAAAGCAGCAAGAAGAGTTAGAAAAGGAAATCGACAGGAGTAAGGAAAAGGTACCAAAATTACCAAAGAATAAGACATTAGCAAAGTTAAAGGTGATGTTGATGTAATATAATTAAGAGGGTGAAAGCCCTCTTAAACTTTCGACGTTACATCTCGTATAAGTAATAAAAGAATATTAAAATTAAGGAGGAATTATTATGAAAGCAGTAAAGAAATTAGTGGTTATGGTAATTGCGGTAATTGGATTATTAAGTACACAAGAGGTAGTAGCAAAGGCAGAAGCGTATTTATACGAAGACAAATTGGAAAATGCAACGTATGATTTAGCATTATGTGTTCAACTAGGAGAAACAGATGCTAGGGTGTATTACAGAAAACAATGTGATGATGTTGACACAACGATTGATGAAATATTTAATTTTAGCAACATCGGAATGATTGATACTGGCGAAAAGAGTATGGACTATCAGATATTTAATCTATACCAGGTTTCCTGGTCAGAAGAGTCTTTTGATTGGACAATTAGTTGCTTCTATGTAGATATTACCCTAGAATATAGGGAATCCGCAATAGAAACCGTACTTGCGAAGCAAACAGTGGACCAATTGATTAAAAACAACCGTCACATACTCAAAGATCTTAATGATGCAGAAAAGTATGAATGGATTTATCAAGTTGCTATCGATCTACTCGAGTATGATTATACACTCGAAAATGACTCGGTATACGAAGCGATCTATTCGAAAGACGCAACATGCGTAGGATATACATTATTTTATTATCTCATGGCAACAGAAATGGGGCTACCATGTAAAATAGCGTACGGAGAAGCGGATGGAGGCAATCATGTATGGAATTTAGCAGAACTTGACGGCAAATGGTACTATGTTGATGCGACTTGGGGCGAAGATGACTATGATGGATATTTGCTAAAGGCAAAGAAAAATGTAAAGACGCATATTTCAGAGATAAAGAAGAATCCATAAACAGGATAGCTGTGGAAAATATC
>CALGSR010000151.1 GCA_937902115.1 uncultured Bacillus sp.
TTAATCGCTGAGGCAGGAATATCAGGGATCATTAGTAAGGATGCTTCCCGTGACCAAATTATTGCCGCCATTGAAGCTGCATTAAGAGATGAAGTGATCATACCTATCCATTTATTTAGGCAGCTGAGAAGAAAGCCGCCAATTGGATTCGATCAAGGAGATAAGAATAAAGGCAATATTGGGTTAACTGCAAGGGAGATTGAGATATTGTCGACTATTGCGAGAGGACTAACCAATAAAGAAATTGCACAGCAATTAAAGTACAGTCAGCGGACAATAGAATACTCTATCACGAATCTTTTTGAAAAATTAAAGGTAAGGTCAAGAACAGAAGCACTATCAAAGGCAAGAAAGCATAATTTATTGCCCCTTCTTGATATGAAAAGATAAAAAAACTTGAGAATGTCTGATTTCTCAAGTTTTTTTATTTTATCTATTTCATGTTCCGGATACTTCTTTTTCCGATTTATCCTTCTCCAGCAGGACGATAAGTGCCGGAAGGAGGATGCCGCGGATTAAGAAGGTGTCAAGCAAGATGCCGACTGCAACGATGAAGCCGAAGACAAACAATAATTCAATTGGCTGTGTCATCAAGACGGCAAAGGTGGCGGCAAGAATAAGCCCGGCCGAGGAAATGACCCCGCCTGTATTGGCGACAGCAATTTCAACCGCTTCTTTGACTGAATGCTTTTTCCGCTCTTCCTGGAATCTCGAGATTAAGATGATATTATAGTCAATTCCAAGCGCTACGAGGAACACAAAAGAATAAAGCGGAACCCGGTCGCTGATTGTATTGATGTCAAAAAATAGATTTGTTAAGAACGTGCCCAGTCCTAATGCGGCAAGGAATGAAAGTAAAATGGTACCCATCATATAAATCGGCATTTTAAAGGACTTTGTTAAAACGAATAACAATACTAAAATTAACAGTGTTTCGAGCGAAACGATGACGATCAAGTCACGATCATTAATGGAACGTTCATCTACCTTTTTCGCTGTTTCGCCGGCAAAATGCAGGCTTCCGCTCAGACCGCTGTTCTCTACGATTTTGTCAGCATCATTGCGAATCTCCTCTAGTGCATCCATCGTTTCGATAGAATAAGGACTTTCCTTAAAGGTAAGGTTTAAGCTCAGTACCTGTGCATCTTCCGTCATTCTATTTAAGCGGACAGAATTAACGAGGGATTGATTGGACAATTCTTTGATAAGTTTTTCCCTCTCCGCCTCTGATAACTCCTGATTGCCTTCGAAGATTACTGTAGTAGGAGCCAAATCCCCTTTGGCAAATTTCTCCTCTAAAATTTCATATCCCTGTCTCGACTGCATATCATCAGGGAAGGATTTCATTGTGTCAAATTCATAGGTTAAGTTAAATAGATTACTTGCTGATAAAAGCAGGAAAATCCCCATAACGGTGATAGATAGGCCGGGTTTTTTTACGACAAAGCGGCCAATTTTGCTCCAAAATGAATTGCTTTTAACTGCTGTATCGCCAACCCGTGGAATCTTCGGCCAAAATGATTTTCTGCCAAAAAGAGTAAACAGGGCAGGGATCAGCGTGACAGAGGCAATCATAATAATGGCCATCGTTGTACCAAAAGTTGGAGCAAAGTTCCGGTAGTCGCCGAACTCAGCGAAAAATAAAACCAGCATGGCTGCTAAAACGGTTCCGCCGGAGAAGAATACAGGCATCCCGGTTTCACGCATCGCATATTTCATCGCTTCATATTTATTTGCATAATGCTTTAATTCCTCACGGAAGCGGGAAAAGACGAATAAACTGTAATCGATCACTGCCGCAAAAAGAAGAATCATCATAATCGATATCGTCTGGTTGCTCAACAGCAATCCAGCCTTTCCCATTAAACCAAGCGTTTGATTCACCACTTCATAGACAAACGATGCTGCTAGAAGCGGGATGAGAGCAAGGAGTGGTGAGCGGTAAATCACAACTAATAAGATAAGGATTAAGCCAACTGTTGACATAATGAGCACAACATCTGCTCTTGAGAATAAATTAAGGGAATCAACAGCGATGCCTGCAGGTCCCGTAACGAACAAGGTCCATGTGTCCGAGCTCTCTGCCAGTTCTTGAATTTGTTCCAGTCTATCACGTAAATCTTTGGATTCTAATCCTTCGGCAAAAGTCATCGGAATGACAGCAGTGGTTTTATCCTCTGAAAAAAAGCCCGCTGCTGCCTGTGGAGGCAATGCTGCTAGAGGGATAACCTGCTCTACGCCGTCAATCTTTTCATCCTCTATTTCTTTAAAGAATTTCGTTATGTCCTCAAGCTTTAATTCGTCTTTGGCTGCCTGAAAAACAAGCAATGCCGGAATGCCGTCATTGTCTGGAAAATATTCATCTAGCTTTTTTTGCGCAATGATGGACTGAGCATCTTCTGGTAAAGAATCAATCGTTGTAACTTCATATTCCTTGGCGCTTGGTGCAAAGGCACCTAAAAGGACGGCGGCTGCCAGCCATATGATGAGGGTGACCCACATTCCTTTTTTTGTTGCAACCCGATCAGTAATGAAATTCAGTATGGTCTTCATCAGTTAATTCCTTTCCTATAATCAGAATGGTTTTGAATTTGAATGTGACACTTGTGTCACCATACCATTATTAATTAAAAAGGGGGCTGTGTCAATCTTGAGAATGTTCAAACATTCCATCTTTAATAATCTCTTTAATCGATTGAATCCATTTTTCCTGTGGAACCTGAAAGTGATTCGGGATGGCGGTGGATTGGAAAATAAAGCCCAAAATTAAACTTTCGGGAAGATGTGCTTTTACTTTCTTTTCTTTCTTGCCCAAAACAACAAGGCTTTGTAAATAGCGATACATCTCTTGATGTAGTTGGAAAAGAATTTCCTGATTTTGCTTTACCTTTTCCGTCGTATTGTTTGGAATTTGGGCGAAGATTAAGATCATTTTGTTAATTTCTGTACGTTCTAAAATCGTATCAAGAAGGAAATTAAACTGCTCTTCAAATGTATGATACTGTTCAATCGCTTTTATATCGTTTAAAAAGCGATCCATGTCATGAATCATATAGTCAATGATCAGTTCATCCTTGTTTTCATAGTACTTGTAGATGGTTCCCCTAGAGACATGTAATTTTTCCGCTAATAGACTGAAGGTAAACCCTCCATAGCCATGGATAAGCAACAGGTTTTTTGTTTCTTTGAATAACTCTTCTAATGAAAATTTTCGTTCACGTGCCAACTTGCTCACCTCAACTATTTTATGAAAGTTTTCCTAATTATAGCATTAAAATTGATGGGAAAAGGAGTGCATGATTATCAGTATGTTTTACAAGTGATAGTGCTTATTAGTAATTTAGGGAGCCTTATAATAAAAAAGTACCCGACAGAACAGACCTGAAGATGGTCTATTCTATCGGGTACTTTTTAGCATCTAAGAAAAGCTTGAAAATTTAACCGGCACGTTTTTTATCCAATGCCAAATGATTCTTTTTACTAGCAGGTGCAGAGTGATATTTTTTAAAAGCTAAATAATAAGCCAGTCCAATAAAGATCGCACCGCCTACTGCGTTGCCTAAGAATACCGGAATGACGTTCATCAGGAAATCAAACCATGTCAAATGCCCGGCGAAAATAGCTGCTGGGATGATAAACATATTCGCAACAACGTGCTGAAAACCGATTGCAACAAAGGCCATAACCGGGAACCAAATCCCCAAAACCTTACCTGTAAAGCTCTTCGCTGTAAAATTAAGCCAAGCAGCTACTGCGACGAAAATATTACAGCCAATCCCAGAAATAAAGGCAACTAGGAAGGAATCTCCTACCTTTGCTTCGGCTGTATGAATGGTCTTGCTTAAATAAGGCTCTGCCTCTGTTAATCCAGCAACATGGCCAAACACATAGGCCACAAAGACAGCACCGATTAAGTTCGCTAATGTAATCCAAAACCAGTTATTTAGTAATCTATTAAGCTTGATTTTTTTATCAAAAAAAGCAACAGCAACAGCCATCATATTAGAAGTGATCAGTTCCCCGCCTGCAAGTAAAATACAAATAAGCCCAACAGGGAAGAGGGCGGCACCAATGAAATTTGCAAAACTGCCCCAGTCCGAGATGCTTGCGATCACGCGAATATCAAGTAAGTAGCCGAGCGATATGAACATTCCACCCATAAAGCCTAAAATCAGTTTCTCGGGCAGCGTTTTATGGGCTTTTTTATAACCAGTTTCCGCAATCACTGATAGCGTTTCTTCTGATGTATACATTAAAGACTTCCTTTCATCCTTTTGGTTAGATATTAATGCGTAAGAAGTTCAACGGTTTCATTATACATCGTAAGGAAAGAGGCGCAGCATGAAGAATCCGAAAACTTTGTTACATCTTTCACAAATGAACCGCTTACAAGTAAAGAAACGAAAAAACAGTGAGTCAAAGTTGTAATTTGTCCTGTGGAGGGGTACATTTGTCCACCTTTGGTGCCTGGCACCGAATTATGGATTGATTTTTTTGGTAAATATGGATGTAGCGGAGCATCCATAATATTGTTATGATTCACTTTAGTTAAAAGACATATAAACATAGTTATGGGGGAGATTTAGTATGGTTAAAGGGACAGAACGTGTAAAACGGGGAATGGCAGAAATGCAAAAGGGTGGCGTCATTATGGACGTTGTCAATGCAGAACAGGCAAAAATTGCTGAAGAGGCTGGCGCTGTAGCCGTTATGGCATTAGAACGTGTTCCGTCTGATATTCGTAAAGCGGGCGGCGTAGCGAGAATGGCTGATATTTCAATTGTTGAGGAAGTAATGAGCGCAGTAAGTATTCCGGTTATGGCTAAAGCAAGAATTGGCCATATCGTGGAAGCGAGAGTTTTAGAGGCTCTAGGCGTTGATTATATAGATGAAAGTGAAGTTTTAACACCTGCAGACGAGGAGTTCCACTTAAATAAAAAGGAATACACGGTTCCATTTGTTTGTGGCTGCCGCGATCTTGGGGAAGCAGCACGTCGTATCGGTGAAGGAGCTTCCATGCTTCGTACAAAAGGTGAACCGGGAACTGGAAATATCGTAGAGGCTGTAAGACATATGCGTAAAGTAAATGCACAGGTCCGTAAAGTTGTTGCGATGAATGAAGACGAATTAATGACTGAAGCTAAATTACTTGGTGCACCATATGAAATCCTATTGCAAATCAAAGAACTTGGTAAACTGCCAGTCGTTAACTTTGCTGCCGGTGGTGTAGCAACTCCTGCGGATGCTGCTTTAATGATGCAATTAGGCGCAGACGGTGTATTCGTTGGTTCTGGTATTTTCAAATCAGAAAATCCCGCTAAATTTGCCAAAGCAATCGTTGAAGCAACTACCCATTACCAAGACTATAAATTAATTGCAGAGCTTTCAAAAGGACTCGGTGAGCCAATGAAAGGGATTGAAATTTCTACACTTTCAGCAGCTGAACGTATGCAAGAACGCGGCTGGTAAGGAGTTTTTGATATGGTGAAAATAGGAGTTTTAGGACTTCAGGGAGCTGTCATCGAGCATGTTCGCTCTGTGAAAGCATGTGGGGCAGAAGCGATTGTCATTAAAAAGGTTGCCCAATTAAACGATGTAGACGGATTGATTCTTCCCGGCGGTGAAAGCACAACGATGCGTAAGCTGATTGATCAATATGGGTTCCTAGAGCCTTTACGTGAGTTTTCCAAGCAAGGTAAACCGATGTTTGGAACTTGTGCCGGATTGATTTTATTAGCGAAGAACCTTGTTGGTTATAGAGAGCCACATCTTGGTCTGCTTGACGTAACGGTTGAGCGGAATTCATTTGGCCGTCAGGTAGATAGTTTCGAGGAGGAACTTTCCATTCAAGGTTTGGATAAACCTTTCGTTGGGGTATTTATTCGCGCACCACATATTGTAGCGGCAGGGGAAAATGTAGAAGTTCTTGCTGAGCATAATGGCAGAATTGTCGCTGCCAGAGAGGGAAATCTTCTCGGCTGTTCCTTTCATCCGGAGTTGACAGACGATCACCGTTTTACAGGGCTGTTTGTTGAGATGGTGGAAAGGGCTGCTGGGGTGTCTGCACAATAAAATGTCAGTTTGACTTTAGCATATTTGGATGCATCCTTTAATGGGTAGCATATAAAAACAAACGTCTATCGTATTGATAGGCGTTTTTTTATTGGAGAGAAAACAGGTATTATAGCATATGGTAGATATAGTTTTTAAAAAAGAAAATAAATATGAAAATAGCTGTATATGAGTGTTTTTAAAGAATGTGTACAAAGTTATTCGTTTTTCTGATATAATTATTTTCATTGTTTACCTTACTGAAAGTTGTTTTGGTTTCAATATAAAAATTGCCAATATTATTACTTTAGATGAATAGTGTAGTGTTGTTTCTAATATTCATTATTTAAGTGTTTTAAAAGAGAAAGGGGGAGAGTGCCATGATTGATCCTATTATTAATATTAAGAATTTACGAACTAGCTTTCAATCAGATGGTGTTGAAATCCCTATTGTAAATTCTATTAATTTTTCTATTAATCCCGGCGAGGTTCTGGGAGTAGTTGGTGAATCAGGATGCGGTAAGAGTGTAACATCACTCTCCATCATGGGACTTGTCGAAGGAAAAGTAGAAGGGGAAATATTATTCAAGGGTGAGAATTTAGCAAAGACATCAGAGAAAAGAATGCGGATGATCCGCGGAAATGAAATTGCGATGATCTTCCAAGAGCCCATGACTAGCTTAAATCCATTATTTACAATAGGTGAACAATTAACAGAAGCACTGCTTATTCATAGAAAGTGGAATAAAAAACAAGCAAAGGCACGTGCGATAGAAATGTTAAAAATGGTGGGGCTTGGCAGGGCTGAAGAATTGATGGATGAATACCCGCATCAGCTTTCCGGAGGGATGCGCCAGAGGGTCATGATTGCCATGGCGATGATTTGTGAGCCGGAGTTGCTCATTGCCGATGAACCGACCACAGCACTTGATGTGACCATTCAGGCGCAAATTTTGGAATTAATGAAATTACTTAATCAAAATTTCAATACCGCTATCATGATGATTACCCATGATCTTGGTGTTGTAGCTGAGATGTGCCAAAGAATGATTGTCATGTATGCAGGAAACATTGTGGAAGAAGGGGATGTTAAAGATATCTTTCAGCATCCAAAACATCCGTATACAGTAGGTCTTATTAAGTCAGTCCCTGATATGCGAGGGAAGAAAGAACGTCTTTTCTCTATACCAGGAAATGTGCCAAAACCAGGCGCTCTCAAATCGGGATGTCCGTTTGCTCCAAGGTGCCCTCATCATATGGACATCTGCTTAACTGAGACACCGGCATTACATACGTTTGAGAATGGGCAGAGTGCCCGCTGCTTGTTATATGAACACGGAAAAGGAGCCGATTTCCTTGACAACACAGCCGCTAATTAAAGTAGAAAACTTAAAAAAGTATTTTCCGATAAAGGGAGGATTACTTGGGAAAGATATTGGACAAGTCAAAGCGGTTGACGATGTTTCCTTTTTCATTAATAAGGGTGAAACACTTGGAATTGTTGGTGAAAGCGGTTGTGGTAAATCAACAACAGGCCGCACAATACTTCGATTACTGGAGCCGACTGAAGGAAGGATCTATTTCGAAGGCCGCGATATTACCAAATTATCCTCGAATGAAATGAGGAAGATGCGACGCGAAATGCAAATGGTATTTCAAGATCCTTTTGCCTCGTTAAATCCCCGTCATACCATTGGGAAAATCTTGGAGGAACCTCTAATTGTCCATGGAGTTAAAGACAAAACAGAACGGCAAAACCGGGTAAATGAACTTCTTAGAGTAGTTGGATTAAGCAGTTACCATGCAAAGCGTTACCCGCACCAATTCAGCGGCGGACAGCGTCAGCGCGTTGGAATTGCTCGTGCATTGGCAGTTAATCCGAAGTTAATCATTGCAGATGAACCGGTTTCTGCACTAGATGTTTCGATCCAGTCACAGGTTTTGAATCTGCTGCAGGATATTCAAAATGAATATGGTCTAACCTATTTGTTTATTGCCCATGACCTCGGTGTTGTCCGGCATATAAGCGACAGGGTAGGCGTTATGTATCTCGGTCATATGGTGGAACTTTCAGAAAGCGAAGACCTGTATACAAATCCTTTGCATCCTTATACACAGGCATTATTATCCGCGGTACCCATTCCGGATGTGACCTACCAAAAGGAACGGATCATTCTGCAAGGAGATGTGCCGAGTCCTGCCAACCCGCCAACTGGATGTCCTTTTCATACACGCTGTTCGAAGGTCATGAAGAGATGCAGTGAAACTAGACCGGAATTATCGCAAAAGTCTCAAGGTCACTACGTTGCCTGTCATTTATATGATTGATAGGTCGTGTGAATAGATACCTATTTTAACAGGAGGAAAGAAAATGAGAAAAACAAGTGCATTATTATTAGCCTGCTTCATGATTTTTTCTTTATTCATCGCAGGATGCAGTTCATCGTCTTCCGATGATAAAAAAGAAAAAAGCGGTGAAAAAAGCAGCAACGGCGGAATATTAATTTATGCCCGCGGCGGTGATTCAACAGCATTGGATCCAGCCATTACAACTGAAGGTGAATCTTTTATTGTTACAGATCAAATCTATGAAACTCTTATTAACTACGGTGAAGACAATACAGAAATTGAACCAGGCCTTGCAGAAAGCTGGGAAATTTCTGACGATAACTTAACCTACACATTCAAACTTCGTGAAGGGATCAAGTTCCATGATGGCACTGATTTCAACGCAGAAGCTGTTGTGAAAAACTTTGACCGCTGGGCACAAAGTAAAGATGAAGCTAAATTTGCCTATTATCCTTCCATGTTTGGTGGTTTTGAAGGCGATGAAGGTCATGTAATTAAAGAGGTTACGACATCTGATGAGTATACCGTTGTCATTACATTAAACCGTCCACAGGCTCCATTCTTGAAAAACATCGCAATGGGTACGTTTGCGATGGCAAGTCCAACCGCCTTTGAAAAATACGGTGATGATTTCACTAAGAACCCGGTAGGTACAGGACCATTTAAATTTAAATCATGGAAAGCAAACGATACGATTGAAGTGGTAAAAAATGAAGACTACTGGCAAGAAGGACTGCCAAAGCTTGATGGTGTTATTTTCAAAGTGATTAAAGATAATTCAGCCCGTGTAAATGCACTTGTTAAAGGTGAAATCGATTTAATGGATGGCTTAAATCCGAGTGATCTGAGCCAAATAGAAAAAAATAGCGATCTGCAAAAATTTGAACGTCCATCATTGAACGTTGGTTATGTAGGCTTTAACGTAGAAAAAGAACCGTTTAACAAAAAGGAAGTTCGTCAAGCAGTCAGTCATTTAATCAATAAAGAAGAGATTATTGCTAACTTCTTCGAAGGAACTGCGGAACCTGCGAAAAATCCAATCCCGCCATCCGTAAGTGGATATAATGACGAAATTGTTGACTACGAATATGACGTAGAAAAAGCAAAAGAATTATTAGCACAAGCCGGCTATGCAGATGGATTCGAATTTGATCTGTGGGCAATGCCTGTTCCACGTCCATATATGACAGATGGAGTGAAAATTGCTGAAGCGATCCAAGCGAGCTTAAAACAAGCAAATATTAAGGCAAATATTGTTACCTATGAATGGGGTACTTATATTGAGAAAACCCAAGCAGGTGAATCACCTATGTATATGCTGGGCTGGAATGGCGATAACGGAGATGCTGATAACTTTATTTATACATTGCTTGATAAAGACAGCATAGGTGCCAATAACTATTCATTCTATGATAATCCGGAACTGCATGAGATTTTAATTGAGGCGCAATCCATTTCAGATGAAGCACAACGTAATGAACTGTACAAACAGGCTCAAGTCATTATTCATGAAGATGCCCCATGGGTTCCGCTTGTACACTCTAAACCGCTGTTAGCTGGTTCTGTAAATGTGGAAGGATTTGTTCCTCACCCAACAGGTACACAATCATTTATTAACGTATCGTTAAACTAATAGAAATAACAACAGGAAGCGTGTGATATTCATGCTTCCCGTTGCTTTTTTAAAAGATAAGAAAGTATAAGTTTTTTGAATTTTGACTAGTGTCCAGCTCCAGCGCTAGCGACTAGTGTACTTCACACTTCCTCCGCAACGATTGCGTCAACATCGAACGCGCACAGTCGTGCTCTTCGTGTTTCCTTTATCGCAAGAAGGGAGTGGACAGAA
>CALGSR010000152.1 GCA_937902115.1 uncultured Bacillus sp.
CACCAACAGGAGCAGCAATCCGGGATATTATAACTACTATTAAAAGACGATTTCCGATTGTGAATATATTAATTTTCCCCGCACTTGTTCAAGGAGACCAGGCTGCAGTGTCAATTGCAGATGCAATTGTTGAGGCAAACGATCCGAGCCATGGAATTGATGTCCTGATCGTAGGACGCGGCGGTGGTTCGATTGAGGAATTATGGGCGTTTAACGAGGAAAGCGTTGCGCGGCAAAGACGATCTATGATTCGAAAGTACCGATCATTTCTGCTGTCGGGCACGAAACAGATTTTACAATTGCGGATTTTGTCGCTGACTTACGGGCACCGACCCCAACAGCTGCTGCAGAATTGGCCGTTCCGCATATCAACGAACTGCTTGAGCGGGTGCTGACAAGACAGACGAGGATCACTCGGGCGATGAAGGAACAAATCACTCGGCAGCGGACCGTACTTTCCCGTATCGAAAAATCCTATGCTTTTCGTTACCCGCACCGGCTTTATGAACAAAAATTAGAGCAGCTCGATAAGAAGACCGAGCAGCTTGTACGAAGTGCACAAAAGCTTTTTTCTTTAAAATCCTCCGAACTGGAGCAGATAGAAAGAAGACTGCAAAGAAATCACCCGCAGGATAAGCTTGAAGCGGCACGTCAACAGCAGGAAAAAGCAGCTAAAGCATTATTCAGGGCCATGTCAGTGATACTGGGCAAAAAACAGGCAGAGTTTGCGCATAAGCTGTCACAATTAGAGGCTTTAAATCCGCTAAAAATTATGGAACGGGGCTACAGCTTGACCTATGGGCCTGATGGTAGTCTATTAAAAAGTGCTGCGGATATTCAAATCGAGGAAAAAGTAACCGTTAAGCTTGCCGACGGGGCGTTAATTTGTGAAGTAGTGGATAAAGGGGAGTGAAGACAGTGGCTAATGAATTGACCCTATCATTTGAAGAAGCGATGGAACAGTTAGAAACGATTGTAGACAGGCTTGAAGAAGGTGATGTTCCTTTAGAAGAAGCGATTTCGATTTATAAAAACGGAATGGAACTATCCAAGCTTTGTCATGAAAAGCTAAAAAGTGTGGAGGAACAATTAACCGAGATTTTGACTTCGGATGGTCAAAAAGAAACCTTTACCATTCCTGAGGAGGAGTAATTTTGTCAGATAACAGCAGCTTGGATGTTTTTTTTAGCAAATATAAAGAAATGCTTGAAAGACAAATGGAGGATTGTATCCGCAAACTTCAATCACCGCCTATGCTGAAGGATGCAATGTTGTATTCCTTGTCAGCAGGCGGAAAACGCATCCGTCCAATCTTGCTTTTTGCAACATTGGATGCACTTGGTGAAGATCCGGAACGTGGATTATTTCCTGCCTGTGCCATTGAAATGCTTCATACGTATTCATTAATTCATGATGATTTACCAAGTATGGATGATGATGATTTGCGCCGCGGAAAACCGACGAATCATAAAGTTTTCGGTGAAGCCAATGCCATTTTGGCAGGAGACGCTCTTCTAACCTACAGCTTTCAACTGATCGCTGAGGCCCCTGAAATATCTATCCCCCTTCATGCAAAGATCGAATTAATTCGCGAACTTGCTCTCGCTGGAGGCGCTGAAGGAATGGTCGGCGGGCAGACCGCAGACATCGCAGGGGAAGAAAAAGTCCTTGGTCTGGAAGAACTGAAATATATTCATGCCCATAAGACAGGGAAGTTGTTAACCTACAGTGTGATGGCCGGGGCAATTTGTGCTGCGACAAATGAGGAAACGAAATCGCATCTGCGAGATTATGCCACGCATTTAGGACTTGCGTTCCAAATTCGTGATGATTTACTCGATTTGGATGGAAATGAAGAAGTACTAGGCAAGCCGGTCGGCAGTGATGAAGGAAATCACAAGTCTACTTATCCTGCACTGCTGGGAGTGGAAGGGGCAAAAGAGGCTCTTGAACAAGAAATTAACGGAGCTTATGCTGCACTGAGAAAAACAAATGGAAAAACGGTGCTTCTTGAAGCAATTGCCGATTTGATCGCAAAAAGGGATCATTAAATCATTCCTTTTTGGAATAGCTGCTGCAAATTACCGTATGATAATTATGGATACCGTTATCACCGAGTATGTGCTAGCGGTCTTTTTACCGCATTGAAACGGTTATAAACATTTTGAAAATATGTTACAATGGTGTACTTTATATATAAATGATTTTGCACCGCTAATATATATTATGACTAAATAGTCGTTGGCAACTAGAAATGAAAGTAGGTGATCCGCTGAATGGATCTATTTAAGATTAAAGATTCCTCGTTTTTGAAAGAACTATCGATAAAAGAATTAGAAAAACTCTCTGAAGAGATCCGTAAATTTTTAATTCATCAGCTTTCAAAAACGGGCGGTCATATTGGTCCTAATTTAGGAGTTGTCGAGTTGACGATTGCTCTTCACCGGAGTTTTGAAAGCCCGAAGGATAAAATTATTTGGGATGTGGGTCATCAATCCTATGTTCATAAAATCCTAACCGGCAGGGCATCCCAGTTTGACACATTGCGTCAATATAAAGGATTAAGCGGTTTTCCTAAAATGTCAGAAAGCAAGCATGATGTATGGGAAACAGGTCACAGTTCGACTTCCCTTTCTGCTGCGATGGGCATGGCAATTGCCCGCGATCTCAAGCAGGAACATAATTATGTTGTTCCTGTTATCGGTGACGGAGCCCTTACTGGCGGCATGGCGTTAGAGGCGCTCAATCATATTGGACATGAGCGAAAAAATATGATTGTGATTTTAAATGACAACGAAATGTCGATCGCTCCGAATGTGGGAGCACTGCATAATGTATTAGGCAGACTGCGTACTGCTGGAAAATACCAGTGGGCGAAGGATGAACTGGAAGCACTGATGAAACGAATTCCAGCCGTGGGTGGAAAAATTGCGGCGACAGCTGAGAAAATAAAAGATAGTTTAAAATATTTACTAGTTTCCGGTGTCTTTTTTGAAGAATTAGGCTTCACTTATCTTGGTCCTGTGGATGGACACAGCTATGAAGCTTTGTTTGAGAATTTAGCTTATGCCAAGAAAATGGATGGTCCCATTTTACTGCATGTTATTACGAAAAAAGGGAAAGGCTATCAGCCGGCAGAAAATGACCGTACTGGGAACTGGCATGGTACAGGGCCTTATAAAATTGAAACTGGTGACTTTTTAAAACCGGTGAATGCCCCTCCGGCATGGAGTAAGCTTGTCAGTGAAACCGTAAGAAGAATCGCGCGGGAAGATAAACGGATTGTGGCGATTACGCCGGCGATGCCGGTTGGTTCAAAGCTTGAAGGGTTTGCCAGTGAATTTCCTGATCGAATGTTCGATGTAGGAATCGCTGAACAGCATGCGGCAACAGTGGCTGCAGCACTCGCGACGCAAAACATGAAGCCGTTCTTCGCGATTTATTCTACGTTTCTTCAGCGGGCCTATGACCAGGTCGTTCATGATATTTGCCGCCAGAATTTAAATGTCTTTTTTGGCATAGATCGGGCGGGATTAGTCGGGGCTGATGGTGAAACGCACCACGGTATCTTTGATATTGCGTTCCTGCGCCATCTACCGAATATGGTGATTATGATGCCGAAGGATGAAAATGAAGGCCAGCATATGGTTTATACCGGTTTAACCTATGATGAAGGACCGATTGCGCTCCGTTTTCCGCGCGGTAATGGGTTTGGTGTTCCGCTTGATAAAGAACTGCAGGTCATCCCGATCGGCAGCTGGGAAGTGTTAAAAGAAGGACGTGAGGCGGTTATTTTAACCTTTGGCACGACCATTCCTATGGCGCTGAAGGCAGCCGCGATGTTAGAGAAACAGGGCTGTTCCGTTGGTGTGGTGAATGCCCGTTTCATTAAACCTCTTGATGAAGAGTTATTAATTTCGCTGTTGCAATTGAATATTCCGATTGTAACCATTGAAGAAGCGGTGCTTCAGGGCGGCTTTGGAAGTGCTGTATTAGAATTTGCGCATGATCATGAATTTCATCACAGCGAAATACATCGCATGGGAATTCCCGATCGCTTTATTGAACACGGCGGTGTGAAGGAATTATTAGAGGAAATTGGGCTGACGAGCGAGGAAATTGTGAAAAAAATCAGTACGATTGCCAGAAAAAAACAAAAAAGGGCTTGAATGATGAAAAGTAAGAAGGAACGCGTAGATGTATTATTAGTAGAACAGGGTTTATTTGAAACACGAGAAAAAGCGAAACGGGCGATTATGGCTGGAATCGTATACAGCAATGAATCCCGTCTTGATAAACCGGGAGAAAAAATTCCTGCTGATACACCTCTTACGGTGAAAGGGAAAACGCTGCCCTATGTCAGCAGGGGAGGCCTTAAACTGGAAAAGGCCTTAAAGGTCTTTGATTTAAGTGTGAAGGACAGGGTACTCTTGGATATTGGCGCCTCTACAGGGGGATTTACCGATTGTGCCCTGCAAAATGGAGCGAAGATGTCCTATGCGTTGGATGTTGGCTACAATCAGCTGGCGTGGAAGCTGCGCCAAGATGAACGAGTTATGGTGATGGAAAGGACAAACTTCCGCTATGTGACACCGAGTGATTTAGTAGGGGAGATGCCAAGTTTTGCTTCAATTGATGTATCTTTTATTTCTTTGAAGCTGATTCTTCCTGTGCTTAAAAAGCTCCTTGTGTCGGGAAGCGATATTGTGGCACTGGTCAAGCCGCAGTTTGAGGCTGGTCGTGAACAGGTTGGCAAAAAGGGCATTGTTCGTGACGCGAAGGTTCATGAACAAGTGATCCAAACGATGATCGATTTTTCTCTGCAAACCGGTTATAATGTGAAAGATCTCTCCTTTTCCCCGATTACCGGAGGCGAAGGAAATATTGAATTTTTGCTGCATCTATTTTGGGCTGGTGAAAAGCCTGGCGGTGGAGAAAATCAACTTAAGATGACACCTGCTGAGATCGTGAAACAGGCTCATGAAGAATTAAAAGCGAAACCGGACGGGGAATAATCCTCGAACACAAATATTTACTTGAAAAGAATGGCGTCTTGTTAAGGGACTTTATTAACAAGAAGCGGTTCTTTTTCTTTTTTAACGAACAAATGTTTGAAAATTTAACGACGAATGATGTATAATATTCTGCAGACAATAGTGTTTGGGAAGAATGTTTTTAATTATTGAATCATTTTCTTGCATAAATATTCATGTACAAAATACAAAAAATCAGCTAACATATAAGAAAATACCCCAAATGGAGACATTTATGAGGTGAAAGAATGAATAAAGGACAGCGTCACATAAAAATTCGCGAAATCATCACGAATAATGACATTGAAACACAAGATGAACTAGTAGATGAATTAAAAAATACAGGATACAATATTACCCAAGCCACGGTTTCCCGTGACATTAAAGAACTTCATTTAGTGAAAGTACCGCTGCCAGACGGCCATTACAAATATAGCTTGCCCGCCGATCAAAGGTTTAACCCACTGAATAAGCTGAAAAGGCATTTGATCGATGCATTTGTCAGAATTGATTCAGCCGGTCACCTGCTTGTCATGAAAACACTTCCCGGCAATGCAATGGCCATCGCTGCACTCATTGATTATTTAGACTGGGACGATATTGTTGGGACAGTGAGCGGAGATGATACGATTTTAGTCATTTGCCGCAATGAAGAAGATACAGAAACGGTTTCGAAGCGATTTCTTGATTTACTTTAACCCGCCGGGACTTGTGATTTTCAATGGCATAAATAGTCTTGGCGTAAATTTGCCGAGAACAATTTGATTAAAGAGGTGATCGGACATGCTGAGTGAATTATCGATTAAGAACTTTGCAATAATTGAAGCTCTTTCTATTTCTTTCGAAAAAGGTTTAACGGTTTTAACAGGTGAAACAGGTGCTGGCAAATCCATTATTATTGATGCAATTCATTTACTCGTTGGCGGCAGAGGCTCTTCAGATTTTGTCCGTTACGGCGAAGACCGGGCAGAAATTGAGGGTCTTTTTCTGCTGCGAAAATCGAGTCATCCCCTTTATGCGAAAGCGCAGGAATTAGGAATTGAAATAGAGGATCATATGATTGTTTTACGGCGGGATATTTATAAAAGCGGGAAGAGTGTCTGCCGCATTAACGGGAAGCTTGTTACGATTTCTATTTTACGCGAAATAGGCAGTGCTTTAGTTGATATTCACGGCCAGCATGAGCATCAGGAGTTAATGGATGAAACGAAGCACCTCTCCCTATTGGATCAGTTTGGTAAAGAAAAAGTGGCCAAGAGCTTGGATGCCTATGGACAAGTATACCGAAATTATGAAAAAACACTAAGAAAGTTGAAGAATTTAAATGAAAATGAGCAGCAGATGGCACATCGGCTTGATTTAATCCAATTTCAGCTTTCTGAAATTCAAGCGGCTAATTTAAAATTAAATGAAGATGAAGAGTTGTTGGAAGAAAAAAAGCGGCTTTCAAACTTTGAACGCATTCATGAAGCGGTTCAATTAAGCTATAACGGTTTGCAAGGCGAACAAAAGGGCTTGGACTGGCTTGGGCTTGTTATGAACAATCTAGAGGATGCAGCAGCTTTGAATCCTGAGTATAAGGAATTAGCCGAATCTGTTTCAAATAGCTACTATATTTTAGAAGATGCATCACGCACGCTGCGTGGGGAGCTTGATCAATTAGAATTTGATCCCGCAAGGCTCAATGTGATTGAGGAACGCTTGAATGAAATCAACCAATTAAAACGAAAATATGGGCAGACGATTGTCTCAATCTTAGAATATGGCGCGAAAATTGAAGAGGAAATTGATACACTGCAAAATAAAGAAACTCATATCGAACAACTGCAGAAAGAACTGACTTCATTGAAACAGGATCTGATCCTTGAGGGTAATGAATTAACGAATGTGCGTAAATCTTTTGCAAAAGAGCTGACAAAGGCGATCCATCGCGAATTAAAAGAATTGTACATGCAAAAAACGGTGTTTGAAGTTAGATTTGAAAAATTGGATGACTCCTTTACGCCTAATGGGATGGATGAAGTTACATTTTATTTAACCGCTAATCCGGGAGAACCGTTAAAACCGATATCAAAGATTGCTTCCGGAGGGGAGTTATCACGGATTATGCTCGCATTAAAGAGCATTTTCTCGAAACACCAGGAAGTGACCTCTATTATCTTTGATGAGGTGGATACAGGTGTTAGTGGCAGAGTCGCCCAGGCGATTGCCGAAAAAATTCATAAGGTCTCCGTTGATTCTCAAGTCCTTTGTATTTCCCATCTTCCTCAATTGCGAAAGCGACAAAGGACGGCCGGACAAAATCAACCGTCATGCCGCTTTCTGAAGAGGAGAAAATCAAAGAAATTGGCCGTATGATTTCAGGGGCGGAAATTACCGATTTAACAAAGGAACACGCAAAAGAATTGCTTCAACTTGCCCATGGAACAAAAGTGTATTAAAAATGCTTCGGTTTGCCTTTCTTTATCCAATGAATGGATAAAGAAAGGTTTTTTACTTTTTGCATTATTACGAAAATGGAGATAAATCATGAAGAAAAATTTATTCTAAATCAAATTGCGAAATATTTCCTCATATCACAGGTTTTTTATTACCGTCATAGTTATAAATGCACATGATGCAGGCAAAATTATAGATGTAGCCATTAAGACGGTTTTTGGACTAGAAGCGAGGAGAGTGAATGGATTGAATAAAGATTTCATAAGAAGAATAATTGGTGGAATTCTCCTTGTTTCATTAATCGCTATAGGTTTTTCAAAACCTGTTCAACAATATATGCACGTTCCAACTAGTATAACCCTATTCGAGGGGCAACAGCTCAAGTTTCCAAAAGCAGTACAAGTTGCGGCAACTGTGCCAACGGATCAGGCGATTGTGGCTTTAAGCCAAGATCAGGAATCTGTGTCGCTTGAGGCTAAAGAAGAAGGAAAAAATGAGATGTTTTTGGAGTTAGCAGGGCTCCCTGTCAAAAAGGTCGATGTCAATGTATTAAGGAACTTTAAAGTCATCCCAGGTGGTCAATCGATTGGAGTAAAGCTTCACACAGTTGGAATATTAGTCGTAGGACACCATCAGGTTTCTACTGAAGGCGGGAAAGTATCTCCGGGAGAACAAGCAGGGATTCAAGTTGGCGACATCATCACAGAAATAAATGGGACAAAGATTGAAAAAATGGCGGATGTTGCCCCATTTGTTCAAGAAGCAGGGACGGAGCAACAGCCATTGAAACTGATGGTGACAAGGGAAAACGGCAAATTCATGACAGAATTAATGCCGCAAAAGGAAAATGGGGATGAGAATTTTAAATTGGGGTTGTATATTCGTGATTCTGCGGCTGGAATCGGAACGATGACCTTTTATCATCCTGAAACAAAAAAATATGGTGCCTTAGGGCATGTGATATCCGATATGGATACAAAAAAACCAATTGTTGTCGATGACGGGCAAATTGTCAGATCGACCGTTACCTCAATTGAAAAAGGAAGTAATGGAAATCCAGGGGAGAAACTTGCCCGTTTTTCACCGGATAAGACGGTAATCGGGAATATCAATCGCAATAGTCCATATGGGATTTTTGGTGAATTAAACCGCGACATAAAAAATGACATTATGGATGAACCGCTGCCGATTGCCTTATCACATCAGGTCAAAGAGGGACCAGCTCAAATTCTGACGGTTGTTGAAAATGATAAAGTAAAGCTGTTTAATATCGAAATTGTCAGTACCATTCCGCAAAAGTTTCCTGCGACAAAAGGAATGGTCATTAAAATTACCGACCCAGAGCTGTTAAACAAAACGGGGGGCATTGTTCAAGGGATGAGCGGCAGTCCAATTATTCAAGACGGAATGGTAGTTGGGGCAGTTACTCATGTTTTTGTAAATGATCCCACTTCAGGATATGGCGTACACATTGAGTGGATGCTCAACGAAGCTGGTATTGATATTTACGAAAAACCTGTGGAAAAAGCTTCATAAAGGAGGCGGGAATATTCCCGTCTTTTTCCTTTGATAATTATCTTTTGCAACATGATTCTTGGTGTTAAAATAAAACCACAAGAGTGTTATTAACTTAAATACCACTCAGTTTTGTTGGATTTTTTTATGGACCTGTGATACCTTGAAGACTAATAATGAAAAATAATTATGGGAAACCTTCTTATATAGAAATAAGGATAGGTGCAAATATGCCTGCCGAATGGTTCGATTCCAAAATGATTGAAAAAAGTTTTTCGACAAAAATATTTTTTTCGCTTCATTTTAGGGGCGAGATTCGTCGAATGAAGGGGAAAACAAGAAAAATCAGGAAAAATATTATTGAAGTGTTAAATATATTAAGAAAAATTAAAATAATGAAAAGGAATTTTTGTTGCATTGTCGAAATTGTCATTTAGAATATAAAGTAGAGAGAGAACATTTCCGTCGTCCTGTGTAGACTTGATTAGGATAGAGATAGAATGAAATGAAATGAAAAGAAGAACATTGGGGAGGAAACAAATAGTGAGGAAAATTAAGGTAAGTGTTGTCGATGATAATCGTGAAATTGTCCATTTGTTAGAGGAGTATATTAATTCTCAGGAAGACATGGAAGTTGTAGGTGTAGCGCATAATGGTCAGGAATGTCTTGAAATGCTGGAAAATATTGATCCGGATGTTTTAGTGTTAGATATCATTATGCCACATTTAGATGGTCTTGCTGTACTTGAAAAGCTTCGTGATTTAAATAAAAGTCATGTGCCAAATGTCATTATGCTGACTGCCTTTGGTCAGGAAGATGTAACAAAGAAAGCGGTTGAATTGGGTGCTTCTTATTTTATCTTAAAACCATTTGACATGGAAAACCTTGTCAATCAAATTCGCCAATTAAGCGGAAAGCCGGCACCTGTTATTCGCAAGTCGTCAGGAGGCTACCGTCCACAAGCAGAGTCGAAACCAAAAAATCTCGATGCCAGCATCACAAGCATTATTCATGAAATTGGTGTACCGGCACATATTAAGGGATATATGTATCTGCGCGAAGCCATTTCGATGGTTTACAATGACATTGAATTGCTTGGTTCGATTACAAAAGTCCTGTATCCGGACATTGCGAAAAAATATAATACAACGGCAAGCCGTGTAGAACGTGCGATTCGTCATGCAATTGAAGTCGCATGGAGCAGAGGAAATATTGAATCGATTTCTTCTTTATTCGGCTATACCGTTTCGATGTCAAAAGC
>CALGSR010000153.1 GCA_937902115.1 uncultured Bacillus sp.
AGATATCCGGATCATTCATTAACGTACGTGCCAGGGAAATACGCTGCTGCATCCCGCCGGAAAGTTCTTTCGTGTAATAATTTTCATACCCTTTTAATCCAACGAGCTCAAGCAACTCGCCAATACGTGCCTTGGCCGCTTCCAAATCTCCATTGGCAATCTCTACCGGCAGCAGTAAGTTTTGTTCCACTGTCCGCCATGGAAGCAGAACGGCCTTTTGAAACATAAAGCCAATTTGTTTTTTCGGTCCTTTCACTTCTTCACCGCTGACCGTTAGCTGCCCGCTTGTTGAATCCAACAGCCCGCCAATGATTTTTAATAAAGTAGATTTCCCACAGCCACTTGGACCTAGTAAGGAAATAAACTCACCTTGCTTTATTTCCAGATTAATATCGCGGAGGACAAGATTTTCTCGGTCTCCTTTAGGAAACGACTTGTAAAGACTTTCAATTTTGACTTGAATCTCTGCCGCTTGGATTTGTTCAGATATAGCGCTCATGTTAAACCTCCTCACTTAATTAAAAATTAATAATATTCCGAAAACCCGAGCGGGCGTTCAGCGATCGTGCAGAATGATAGAATTATTATTATTCTATTGAATTGAAAAATAAAATAATCATTCTGTCCATGTATTATAATAGGTCTTTTGCTAGTGAAACAACCGTAAAATTTCCCTATGCGGAACAATTTATTAAATATTTACAATTATCAGATAATTTCATCAGCGGAATGTTGGAGTTAATTCTGGCACTCGCCTAAATTTCCCCAATAAAATAAAATGTGGGACAAGGTTCCGGGTTCATTGTCCCACGTCTGCATGACCCACATCCTGTGGGCCGCGACTAACCATCAGTGGAAATGAAAAACCCCCGCAGATGGAATTCTTCTTTATCATTTTCCGACAGAAGACCCCTACTTCAATTTTGTGCAGGGCTTTAGCCCAAAAATAAGTGGGAGATGAATGTCGGTTGGTGATAGCCAAAACACTTGTTCTTTCAGTATAATATTCTTGTACATGTTCTTTGAAAACTGGATATATGAGGTTGGTACAAGAAAAGCTTCGTACCGTAAAATATCCAAGCACCAATTGCCTGCCACGCATACCGAAGTTGCTAATCCTTAGCTAAAGTAGGGTGCGTGGCGAGTCCAATGTACAAGTTTGCAACACTTACAGGGGCTCATTTCTGGTGCCAGGCACCGTCTCCGGGTTCATTGTTCTATGCTATTTTAATATAGTGTTTTTAGTGAAATTCTTGTAAAATAAGCTGAGAATGGATATATTGAGGTTTAGGAAAACTTTAGGAGGGTACATAGATGAAAATGAAAAGAATCGGTCTGTTCTTATTATTGCTGCTTATGTCCATCGCACTGATTGGCTGTAATAATGATACGGATAAAACTGGAGAGTCTAAAGAAAATAAAGCCACGACAGACGACAATAAAAAGTATAAGGATGAAATAAATGTTGCGATCACGGCACAGCCGCCAACTCTTGATTCAGCGATGACTGTATCACAAGTGGCTTTGGATGTTGCGGGAAATATCTTTGAAACACTTTATACATTAAATGCTGATTATGAACCGACGCCGATGCTGGCAGAATCAGTAGACATTAGTGAGGATGCGAAAACCTACACATTTAAGCTGCGCGAAGGTGTTAAATTCCATAATGGAAAAGAAATGACTGCAGAAGACGTGGCGGCTTCGATGAATCGCTGGTTGGAAAAATCCTCGCGGGCCAAAGCCTTGTTAGCAGGCGCTGTTTTCGAAGCACAGGATCCATCTACAGTTGTTTTGAATCTAGAGAATCCTGCATCTGACGTGTTAATCATTATGTCGTCACAGGCGAACTTCCCTGCGATTATGCCAAAGGAAATCATTGACGCGGCACCGGCTG
>CALGSR010000154.1 GCA_937902115.1 uncultured Bacillus sp.
GCACCAAGTCCTCTTGTTAGCTTTGCACCAATTTGCATTTTAACTTCTGCTTTGGAGAGATTTAATGCCTGTGCATCCGTATTAACAGCAATAAATTCCACTCCCTGTACACCGTGCTCTATCATACGGTTGACAGCATTATTTCCTCCGCCACCGACACCAATTACTTTTATCGTCGCTAATGACTCCACACTTGTTTCGAATTCCAGCATGACAAATCCTCCTAATTCGTCGATATTCCTGTTAGCATTGCGTATCAAAAACTGCTACATTATATCAGTATATTTTTTACGTCTTACTCAAAAAACAAGCCAAAAAACTTTTTCACCTTTGATGAAACTTTTTCTTCTTGCGGTTTTTCCGGCTTTGATTTTGCTTGCGTTTGTTTTGTTGGTCGTTTTTCCTTTGGTTCATGGGAGACTGCAGTTGTTCCCATTAGTTTTCCTTGTATTTTCGCGTTTTTATAAGCAAATTTTATTAATCCAACTGCTGTCGTATATTGTGGTTCTCTTACACCGATATAATCAGGAATAGCGATACGAACACGATTCTGAAACACTGCCTGAGCAAGCTCTAAAATGCCTGGAGTATTCGCCACTCCGCCTGTCAGAACAAAACCGCCTGGTAAATCATTGATTCCCATTGACTTGAGCTCTCTTTGCACTAACTCAAATATTTCTTCTACTCTCGCTTCGATAATATCACTTAGTTCTAATTGATTGAACTGCTGGTGCTGATCACTGCCAATGATTGGAACACTAAATACAACATCTTCTGAAGCATGATCATAAAAAGCATGTCCATATTTAATTTTGACTTTTTCAGCATCCTCTGAAGATGTCCTAAGTCCAATCGAAATATCCTTCGTTATGTGATCACCGCCGATTGGCAGAGCAGTAGCAGCTTGAAGCCCGCCTTGATCAAATAAAGCAATCGTCGTGGAACCTCCACCGATATCGATTAGCGCAACACCTAGATTTTTTTCATCCTTTGACAAGGCAAATGCTCCAGCAGCAAGCGGCTGTAGAGTTATGTCTAATATTTCTAAACCTGCTCTTTCCACACATCGTAATATATTATGTAGAATGGTCTTCGATCCAGTTATGATCGTTCCTTCCATTTCAAGTCTAACACCGATCATACCGCGCGGGTCATTAATCTCGTCAAGTCCATCCACAATAAATTGCTTTGGAATCACGTCAATAATTTCTCTTTCCGGGGGTACGGAGACCACTTGCGCTGCATCAATTACTCTTGCAACATCCTCATCGGTAATTTCTCTGTTTTCACTCGAAACGGCAACGACTCCATGTGATGGTTGGAGCAAACAATGGTTGCCTGTAATTCCTACAATTACAGTCCTAATATCCATGCCAATCATTCTCTCAGCCTGTTCAATTGCCCTCCGAATAGAATGAACGGTATCATCTATATCAACTATTGAACCTTTACGCAACCCCTCAGAGGGTACATTCCCCACTCCGATAATATTTAATGAGTCATTGACCATTTCACCTATGATAACTTTCACACTGGATGTACCGATGTCAAGACTCACATATATTTCATTGCTGTTCATTCTATGGCACCTCCCTTTACAATTTCTGTTTTTACGAAGAAAGAGTTTAAGTATATCCTTAACAGCAGCTCAAGATATTTTACCCATTCTCATTAAAGATTGATGCTGTAAACGTTACAGATTTTGTTATGTTACTTATATCTTAGAAATATTCGGCAAAACTAAATTATTTCCCTTTCTAAAAATACATTTTTTTATAATTTTTCTTTTTTAATGGATATTTTGGTTATTAATATCCTACGGATAACAGCAATATTCTGAAAAAGTCTCACTCCAAATGCAAATACCGCCGCTAAATACAAGTCTACACCAAGTTGTACACCTAGAAAAGCTAAACTTGCAGCTAGGATCGTATTAAAGAAAAAACCTGAGACAAATACTTTTTCATCATAAATATCCTGCAGGTAGGCCCGAATACCTCCAATTAAAGTATCCAAAGCGGCCAGGACCGCAATCGATAAATAATTTGAATATTCAACGGGAATTTTTATATCCGTAAGATAGCCAAGAATTAAACCAATAAGTAACCCAAGTACTGGAAGCCACATATTTATCCCCCTTTAGATTCCGCAAGCTCAAGTTTTTGGATTCTTATTGTATCCTGATACGCCGGTATCACTACTTTTCTCTGGGGTTCTGAGATGAATAGACGCAAATTATCGATGAAGAAATCATCGGCTGATTTAGATACCTGCATCTGATTATACAACCGTTTGGCTGTTTCATCATTCTTAACTGTTACTTTTATACTAATTGGAAATCCACTTAATGCATATCCATCAATCTTTGTTTCTCCATTTATGTCACGAATAACTGTGGAATTAATTATACGCTGCTCAGCGATCGCTATATTTTCAGCACCGTATTGGTTTAATTCATTAACCAGTTGCTGCAATAAATCGGGAGAAATAGACTGTACCGGCTTACCGATCAGTAATTCTTCTTCAAGAGGTTCAATGTTAATGACGAGTCCTGGATCCGACGTTTCCGTCAGACCAGCTTCAGCCTTAAGCTCATTTAATGTATCTTTTAAAATATTCTCCTTGCTTTGAGCTCTTTCCGTCTCATATTTATTCAATCTTTCTTCATTTAATTGAATCTCGCGCAACAGACTTAACTGAAGTTCTTTTTCTTTTAATAAATCTTCCCTAAGCTGCCTCGAATCACGTGTATCCCGGACAACCGGCTCCTGTACTGTTTGAATTTGAACAGCAATCATAAAGCCAATGATTAGGCTAATGAGTGTCATGCTGATAAATTTATTGTTTTTTATGAACAATCACCCAGCCTTCTCATTCATCAATTAACTTCCATAAATGGCATTCATCACAATCTGATCCTTTTTTTCAAGTGTAAATTGAACATTTTCATTGACCAAAAGATCTTTTACACCATCTTTCAAATTCAACGCTTCTATCATCGTATTTGGATCGCCTATTGCTGAAATCACAAAAGGTGCAGGATGCTGATAGCCGTCCACTTCAATCACAGGACCGTTACATAGAATGTATGAATTTCGTGTAAGACGCTGTCCGTTTATGGCAACTGCACTTGCCCCGGAAATATATAATTCGTTAATCACTTTGAATACATGATGTTCATGTACAATGTAATTGTTAACATTTTCTTCACTTGGGCTGTATGCCGCATCTGCTAATGTAACTTGCACCCCTTTCCCTTTCACCTTTACTTTGCCTAAGTACATACGGTATTTTTCCGCATCTTCAGCTAAACGATGAAAGGTTTGCGCCTCATTCGATAATTGTTTTTCAATCTCTAAAAGTTGCTGCTGTTTTTCTGCAAGTTCACTTTGC
>CALGSR010000155.1 GCA_937902115.1 uncultured Bacillus sp.
TTCGGCAAGCCAAAAGATTTCTTCGACGCCAGACGCATCGAACACCTGGACGAGTTTTAAGGCTAGCTCGACGGACGGCGCATAACGTTCCTGTTCGATTCGGATAATGGTCCACCGGCTGACATTGAGCAGTTCGCCAAGCGCTTCCTGGGAGAGTCCTTTTTGTTCCCGCAGTTCTTTAACCCGGTTTTTAACTGTTTCCAAGGCGATCACCTGATTTTCTTGTTTCGACGCAGTTTTATTTTTTCAAAAACCGAGACGATATTTTGTACTATTTCGGTTTCCCAACGACACAGCCATATCAAGGTACCTTCTTCGGCGGGTGTAAGCTCTATATCTCCCAACACATCGTTAAGCATGTTGATATGTTCTCTTTCCTTTTCAAGCAATTCAGGACTATAGTTTCTTTTCTCCGTTGGCGGCTTAATCATACGTTTCCACAGAAAACCAGCCCGGAAGCCCATGTCTTTAGGCGTGGGAGGAAGGGCCCTTTTCTGCTTACCCTCCTTTCTTTGAGCGGTAAATACTTCAGCCCATGCGCTTAAGTATTTAACTGCAAGCCCACGGCTTTAGCCGTGTGGTTATGACCTATTTTCAGCATTCTGCTTCAGTCTTACTTTTTCAAAAACCGATACGATGTGCTGCACCGTTGAGGCTTCCCATCCACATAGCCATATGAGAGAACGTTCTTCAGCGGGCGTGATCTCTACATCTCCCAGCACATCGTTAAGCATATTGATATTTAATCTTTCATTGGCCAGTGCTTCAAGACTTAGGTTTCTTTTCTCCGTTGGCGGCTTAAGCATTAGCTTACACCTTCCCTAGTTCCTTTTTTTCAGGATTAGTTTATAAGTGGGCCGGGAGGGTCGCCTCCCTCCCGGCTGCTTCGGAGCATCCAAGTAACAGAAAGGTGATTCAGATGCCGACTCTTGACTTTAGTTTTGATTTTGGGGTTCTTTTTTGGATGCCCTGAAAGGCTATTCAATATAGCGGTAAAAGAATTCCGCGATAGTACGAGAAAGAGCCCCCACGCCCCACACTCCGATTAGTATTACGTTAGTACTTATGTTGGAGATAGGACTGCCGAACAATGGGGAATTAAGGAGGAACAAGATACCCACGGCCATTACCATAAATGTAAACCCAAACACATAACCTTGAGTGATCGCCTGGCGGTTCCGTTCGTCAACAACATCTTTTTCGCGGCAATAAATCACGGTCGCGATTATCAGGTTTATAATCCCGACAATTAGAAATATCAGCATCGGAATACTGAATCTCACCATTAAAGAGAGTATCGGCAGGATAATACCTACTAATTCAAGCGTACGTGATGCGGAAAAGTACTTTCTCATCCTCAAACACCGCCTCCATTTCCAACCTTACCGTGTAGCATACATGCAACTTAATCATATTGTAGCATACATGCAACGTGTTGTAAAGGTGCAACACTAATATTTTTTAAGGCCCTGGCAGCAAGCCGGGGCCTTTGTCGATGACGCGATACGTTCTGGACCTTCGGACCCCGTACGCAGGATAGAAACCGCTGCGGCGTTTTCCTTTGAATTAAATCGCCGGCCGCTCCGCTGTTTCATGTTAGAAGGAACCCGCCCACCAATGTAATTCACGTTGTATTGGCGAGCAATGCCTAATGACAATGATCCCGAGCATCCCTTTTCACTTCCCTGTTTGTTACAGGTACCATCAACGTGCCGAACGGCCAAGGGCCCTTCTTAAAAGGTCGTTCTGAAAGTATGAACTCTATTTACCGGGCTATTCCTTGACCGTTCGGCACGTTGATGATTTCTTATTTTGAAGGAGGTGAAAAGGGATGCTCGCAATCATTTTTGATGCCATTCGCACGATGGCATTGCTCGCCAACACACTCGTGAATCTGTGGGCAAAAAAGAAGCAGCGGAAGGCTCACAAGTAAGTCCCAAAGGGGGAGGTTCGCCTCCCTCCTTCTTTTCGCCCACAGCTGATTATATTCCCACCACCCCCCCCCCGAAGGCTCCTATTACAAACACTTGCCTGTTTTAAGACCAGCTTTCCGTATTGAGTGTGGTCAGCTCCCTAACATTCTAATTTCAAATCAACAAATAGATAGTGCCTGAAAAGCGCTATCTATTTGAAGGGAGGAAAAGGTCTTGAATATCTTGGTCATTATCGCCATCATCCGTTTGGTCCTGGATATCTTGAAGTTCGCCTGGCGACTTCGAAAGAAGTAAATAGAGCATAAAATGGCGAATCACTAAAAACGTCGTTCTAATCCGCATGTATTAATGTTCTTTTTTTGGGGGGGCGCTTTTCTAATGTTATTTGATCACTTTCCTAATCTTACAAATGAAGAGGCGGAGAATATCGCAATCAAGTATCCTATTTTGAAGCGATTATGGCTCGAATTTGAGTGTAGAACTAAAGAGAATGATGCTATGAACGATGCTATCTTTAACCATTTTTATAAACGGGAATTTGATGCATGGTTAATGCAATTTAATAATCGATTGGGAGCAATAAAAGTAACATACCTACTTATTAGGCATTATTACGATATGAAATTTCCCGTCGACGATTGTGTAAACATTCCTGGTCAGGAAACACAATCATTAGAGTTCTGTCGGAACACAACCGATCAATATTACGACATAAAATGGTTTTTTAATTACTTTACCGAGATGGCTTTTTATAGGATATTTTCCGTCTGGGATTCCGTTTTACACCTAATCAATATTTATTATCACTTTGATGTTAAGCCTGGTCCACATTTTGAAAAAATGATTCACTCAAAATTAGAATCGAAGAATAAAGCGCTGATTCAATACCTAAAAGGTATTACTGAAAATGATACGTATATAAAAGCTAAGATCCTACGTAATAATATCGCGCATAACTTTACTCCAAGCTTGTTTAGCCATTGGATTGAGCGAGAAAAGACCGAAAAAGCGCGGATAATTCGGTTCAGCTACAAAGATACAGCACCAAAAAAATTCATGGATAATATTGATGGATTACTAGTTTTGCTGGCGGATTCATTGCAGGATATAAAAGAGTACTTGATTAAGACAGAGCCTTTTTGATGATTATGATTATAAATCAGCCCTCTTCACTCCCAAGCCAGCTTTTCAACCCGGGCGTCCCGGTGGCCTTGGTATACAGCAACGTCCTATCAGTACTGTCGGTGTCCCATGAGTTGGGCAATTTCCTGCAGATGCGTCTTGTTTTTAGCCGCAGTATTAGTAATTCGCAACGCGGCTCTACAGCAGGTAATGATAAACTTTTCTGGTATATGAAACTGCACAAAATTGTCTAGCTGAAGGAGCTGATTTAGTGCAAACACAGACTGCCGAACCGCGGCCGGCATTGAGCGCTGCTAAAAAGATTGTCGGTACAATCGGAGCGGCAATAATTTCGGTCATCATCGAACGAGTTTTAAATCACTTTTGGCCACAATACCTGTCTTCCATTTCAGCGAATTGGCGTTGGGTAATTGCTGGGTTTGT
>CALGSR010000156.1 GCA_937902115.1 uncultured Bacillus sp.
GGTCAGTTCAGGCAAAATATCGATAGTCCATACCAACGTCGCACTACATAATCATTTCCTTCAGTACCTTCTTATCAATCAGCAAATATCCCTTTTCATCAAAAGAAAGACAACCCTTTTTCTTTAAATCGTTCATCGTTCTGCTGCAGGTTTCCCGGGTCGTTCCAATCATGCTGGCCAGCTCCCGATTCGTAAAGTGGGTCGTAATTTTATAAATATCATGATGCTTCACGCCATTGCTTTGACAAAGCCGCAAAAGCAGCATGATGATCTGTTCAGACGTATCATGAAGAATTTGCTCCTCCAAACGATTCTGCAAATCGACAATCCGCTCGCCGAGTACTTTAAACAATTTAATACACAAGGCCGGGTTCGTCAGCAGAACCCTTTCAAATTCGACAATTGGAATCACAATTAACTTTGCATCCTCCACAATCTCCGCTGTAGCGGGATAAGCTTGACCGCGTCTAAAGAATCCGGCATGAGGAAACATCGCACCAGCTCCCGCAATCGAAACGATTTGTTCCCGCCCTGAAGAATCCGACTTATAAATCTTAATTTTTCCAGACTGAATAAAAAACACCCGTTCAAGGGGAGCGCCCTGCATAAACAGAATCATTTTATGTTTGTAAAAGCGGGTTTTTGCAATTTGATGAATTTGGTGGAGCTCATGATCTTCTAATTCTTTAAAAAGTAAAACATTCCTCAGCCTTTTTTCAATCGCTTGAATTCCCATTTAGAACCATCCTTTTTATTCTTCTTGAGTACAGTGTATGATCGATAACCTGCCTTATTCAGTGACCTGCGTCATCTTACAGGAATTTTTTGATTCTCATTATAAAGTGATAAATATCACATCTGATTCGTGATGCAGTTAACAATATTCAGATAGTTATTAGTTTAGTATTGATTTTAAGAAAAGAAGAAAGGATGAGGTGAGATGGGACTAGGCAAAGAACCGCGGGTCAATGTAAAGACAAATCGCAACGGACTATTAAAATCAATTCTTATCATTACACTTATTGCCAGCTTTACCGTTTTACTTACAGGGGGCTATTGGATTTTCAAGGAACAGGCCCCAAGACCGCTTGAAGTCACAACTGAGGCAGGGGAGGTTCTTTTTACAAAAGAAACCATTATGGGCGGCCAGGCCGTTTTCCAAAAATATGGCTTGATGGATTATGGAACCGTTCTCGGACATGGTTCCTATATGGGGCCGGATTATACAGCCGAAGCGTTAACCGTTTATACGGAAGGTATGCAGGATTTTAAAGCCAATGAAAAATACGGCAAGTCCTTTGCAGATATTTCGAGTGAAGAACAAATCGTTATTCGTGAGTTGGTCAAAAAAGAAATGCGTCAAAACCGCTATGATCCTGCATTGGATACGATGGTATTAACTGATGCGCAAAGTCATGGCTATGAAAAAGTAGGGGAGTTTTATAAAAAGGTTTTCACAGAAGGGGATGGCTGGGGATTAAAGCCTGAACTAATTAAAGAAGAACATATGCCGGAAGAGGGCAGAGCTTATGTCGCAGCAGGGGACCAAATTGAGCAGATTGCTACTTTCTTCTTCTGGACGGCATGGCTTTCCAGTACGGAACGGATTGGTGATGACATTACTTATACAAACAACTGGCCGTACTATGAAGATGCAGGAAACGTGATGTCCTTCTCAGCAATTGTTTGGAGCGGTGTCAGTGTGATGATTCTGGTTCTCTTTATCGGGATCATTCTGTATTTCTTCAACCGCTATCGCTTAGGAATGGAGGAAGCTTATGAAGAAGGGCAATTCCCGCGGATTGATTTAAATAAACTGCCTGTTACCTTATCACAGGTAAAAACAGGAAAATACTTTTTCGTCGTCGTGGCACTGTTCTTCGTGCAGGCGATGTTCGGAGCCCTGTTAGCCCACTACTATATCGAACCGAACAGCTTCTTCGGCATCAAATGGATTTATGATATCCTGCCATTCAATATTTCCAAAGGCTATCATTTACAGTTAGCGATTTTCTGGATTGCCACTGCATTCCTCGGAATGGGGATTTTCGTTGCTCCGCTTGTCGGCGGACGCGAACCCAAACGTCAAGGACTCTTAGTAGACATTTTATTCTGGGCCTTAGTTGTACTTGTTGCTGGAAGCATGATTGGGGAATGGCTCGGTGCTAACGGTTATTTAGGAAATAACTGGTTCCTATTGGGCCACAATGGCTGGGAATATATCGAGCTTGGCCGTATCTGGCAGATTGTCCTTACAGCCGGGATGGCGATTTGGCTTTATATTGTCTACCGCGGTTTAAAGAGCGGTCTGAAGGCGGAAACAGACAAAGGCGGTTTAATTCACTTGCTGTTCTATTCCGCCATTGCTGTACCATTGTTTTATATCTTTGCCTTCTTTATTAATCCGGACACAAGCTTTACCTTCGCTGATTATTGGCGCTGGTGGATCATCCATCTTTGGGTGGAAGCTATTTTTGAAGTATTTGCTGTTGTCGTCATCGGTTTCCTAATGGTACAAATGGGGTTAGTAACCAAGAAATCAACTCTCCGGGCGCTGTACTTCCAATTAATTTTACTTATGGGCAGCGGCGTCATCGGCATCGGGCATCACTACTATTACAACGGTTCAGCTGAAGTATGGGTTGCACTCGGCGCCGTCTTCTCAGCATTGGAGGTTGTTCCATTAACGCTGTTAATTTTGGAAGCTTATGAGCAATACAAGATGATGAAAGCGGGCGGTGGGGAATTCCCGTACAAAGGCACTTTCTGGTTCTTAATTTCCGTCGGAATTTGGAACTTGGTTGGCGCAGGAGTCCTTGGCTTCCTGATCAACCTGCCAGCTGTCAGCTTCCTGGAACACGGACAATTTCTCACTCCAACACACGGTCATGCCTCGATGATGGGGGTATATGGAATGTTTGCCATCGCCCTCTTGCTTTACTGTTTGCGAAATATCGTCAAGCCGGAAAAATGGAATGACAAATGGATTAAAATCAGCTGCATCTTGCTGAATGTTGGTCTTGCCGGCATGGTCTTCGCCTCGCTGCTGCCAGTCGGAATTAAGCAAATGAAGGCGGCCTACGATCACGGCTATGCCGTATCCCGTTCCGCTGAATTCCTGCAAACGGACTTCGTGCAGACGATATTAACTTATCGCGCGATCCCGGATACGATTTTCCTTGTAGGGGTTGTTATTTTACTGGTATTCATTTTGAAAGCGATGTTTAATTTACGAAAAGCCACTCATAAAGCAGGAGAAATTCTTCCTGTTAAGGATTTATCGAAGGATGAAGAGTAGGTTAGCAGGGGAACCCAGCCATATGGCTGGGTTTTTGCGTTACTTGTATTAAATAAAGGCTTTATTTAATGGAAGGCTGTATACATTGTGAGTGTAAGAGCGTGTAACGGCAACTTTGACCAAAATAACGGCAACTTATCCAATATATCGGTCAATTCAGGCAAAATAACGGCAACACGCGTCCCAGGCGAGCTGTATAATGATTTGCGCCGCCTTTTATAAAAATAACAGCAATTTTAATACATATATTCAACCTTCGAGTCCGTCCTGTAAACAAAGCAGATTTGCCACTTTTTCCACAGGATCTCCCCTGTGATAATGCTATAATTAAATTGAAAATATACTCATAATTAGGCCAACCATTCGGTAGCAATTTCATCTATCTGTGTACACTGCAAAGAAAGGAGCCTAAAATGGGGGAGTTTTCCATAGAATGGGTTTTAGGAGGTGTTGGAAGTGAATTGTCCAAAATGCGGTAAGCAATTGAATGACGATGCAAAATTTTGTGATAGCTGTGGCACATCAATTGGGGCCTCAACCCATGAATACAACACGTACAAGCAGAACGACGATGAAGAAAATAAAATCGTATGCATCCTGGCCTATTTGGGAATCTTATTCTTCATCCCACTAGTCGCTTCACCTGAATCACAAGCCGGACGTTTCCACGCGAATCAAGGACTAGTTCTTTTACTCGTATCAATCGCAGGGCACTTTATAATTGGTATTTTATCATTTGTTTTATGGTTTTTATCTTGGATTTTTGCCTTCATCTCAGCAGTTTGGGGCATTGCCATTTTTGTCCTCATGATCCTCGGCATGCTCAACGCAGCCCAAGGTGAAAGAAGACCGCTTCCGGTTATTGGGGAGATTAAAATTATTAAATAAAGGTGAATGAACGGTTACATGCAGCCGGGGTCCTGGACTCCCGGCTGTTTTTCTGGACAAGGAGTAACTATTCAGTCAGATATCGGCCATTTTTGTCCTTATATCGGCTGGTTCAGGCAGTATATCGGCCAATTTGCAATTATATCGGTCAACTAAACCAGTATATCGGCCGTTTTACAAATATATCGGCCAACTCGCGCAAGATATCGGCCAATCGGTCAATTCAGGAAATATATCGGCCAATTTGCAATTATATCGGTCAACTAAACCAGTATATCGGCCGTTTGACAAATATATCGGCCAATTCGCGCAAGATATCGGCCATCCGGTCAATTC
>CALGSR010000157.1 GCA_937902115.1 uncultured Bacillus sp.
CCCATTAAGGTCGCCAAAAGCTTGGAAATCTGCGACGGAACAAACACCCTCCGTCCCTGTAAATAGGAATCCAGTATCCCATTCAAGGCAATCGCCGTTAAAAATAGGAAGAAGAAGCGCGTAATCTCGACGGCAATTTTCTCTGTACCGGGTGTCATTGAACCATAAATAAAGGGCACAAAGACCGGAACAAAGAAATAGCCGATAATCGTTAACAGAAAGAAAATCAGCGCTGTGGCATTCATAATTCCGTTCGCGTTGCGCTCTGTTTGCTGCGGCCGGTCCTTGCGCTGCTTCACATACATCGGCAGGAAGACATTATTAAAACCGCCCGAAATCATCGCAATGACGAGCGTAATGAAGGAAAATGCCAGCAAATAGCCGTCCGTCGCCTCATTTGCCCCAAACTGGCGCGCGATGATGCTTTCCCGCAAAAAACCCGAAAGCTTCAGCACAAGCGCCAGCAGTGTGATCCAAATAGCCGTCCTCTTTAATCCCGCCATCAAACTTCATTCGCTTTCTATATGTATTCACCGCTTAAAGCCCACGGCGTCCGATTCGTACTGAGCCAACTTTGTATCCCCATTAAAGAATGAGGGGACTGCCTGAATATTGATTCGAGGCGGTCCCCTGTATTGACAAACCCTCTATTTACGAGCCCTTTTGCCGCTTTTGAATCCATTCAGGAGCATGAATCCCCATTGGATGATATAGGCACTGAAGAGTAAGTAGATAGGAATAATTGGTGCCCGGTAACGCTGGCCGTCTACAAGCAGTCCAGCCGAACTTAGTGCTGTGAAGCCGGCAATATAGTAGAGCAGCATTAGCATCACACCAAGCCGTCCTTTTTCAAAAACAAGCGCTGCAATGAACCCAATCACGAATAATAGATTCATAAGCGTATCTAAATGATTTATTCCTTGGAAAAACAGCTTTGCCCGCAAGATGACCCGCTCTGCCGTGAGGACTGGATCAGAAAAAATATGGTCAATTGCACGTTCCCGCAGAATCGTACTTCTTTCCGAAAGTGTTCGATCTTTTAATGTAAAGAAATATGGCTCGACAAATGCTTCTAATTTATTTGTGTTATAAAATTCGATTTTCGTATTCGGATTATTGGCGATATACAGGTTCTGTCCGCTGTAATTCTCAAACGGAACCGCCTCCTGATGCAGGATTTTATTATGCATCATATTGGCTCCGAAAAGAATAACCGGAATCAATACGGCAATCACGACGCTTTTTACAGTCAGCAGCTTTTTGAACAATAGGTACAACCCAATAAGCGCCAAAAGCGGAAACATAAACAACATATGCGGCCGCAGCAACATGCTTACACAAATAAGCAAGATCGTGACCAGAAAGGCCTTGTTTGTCCCTTTTTTCGCCTGCAAGCTTTCACATAAATTCACAAGAGACCAGGCAATGATTAGGACGAAAAAGGTAAATACCGTTTCCGTTAATAAATAATTCGGTCCGTTCAGCAGCAGTACCGGATTAAAGATATAAAGCAGTACCGCAATCCAGGAGATAAACGGTTTGCCCTTAAAAACTTTTCCCGCTAAATAGTAGAGAATAATCGCATTTAATCCATAAAGAAGATATTGAAAGACAAAAAATGAATAAATAGACTTAAAGATCCCGAGAAACGGAACTAATATTAATGAAAATAACGGCGGGACGATAATATCTTCGATGCGCACCGTATTAATCATTCCCTTGCCATTCAATAAATTCTCAGCCATATTCATGTATAACTTTCCGTCCGGTGAGATGATGGTAAAGGGCTGTTTTGTGTAAACTAAGTAACACAGGAGCACAGCTTCAGTCAAAATAAAGATAAGCAACATATTTAAGACACTTTTTTTATTAATAAAAATACACCTCTTTGCTAAGATACCTTTATTATTTTACCGAAATGACCTGCCTATGTCGAGGTACCTAGTATTGAAAAGTTTTGTCGGATCGGATAACCTTAAAGTATTGACGAAAACTGGAATTTTTTGCACAAAGATGCAAAAATAATTCTACAAAGTACAAATCTATTGAAATTGAGGGGAATGTGAAGGATGAAAAGGGATGTCTTGATTATTGTACCAGCTTACAATGAACAAGAAAGTATCTATAAAACTGTGCTATCCATCCAAAAGCTAAACAAGTATGACTATGTTGTCATCAATGATGGCTCAACCGATCGAACCGCAGAAATTCTCGATCAATATCATTTCAATCATATTGATTTGCCGGTTAACCTGGGGATCGGCGGTGCGATGCAAACGGGGTATAAATATGCCAATCGCAAGGGTTATGAATATGCGATTCAATTTGATGCGGACGGACAGCACAGTGCCGATGATTTGGACAAACTGGTGCAGGAAGCGAGAACAACAGATGTGGATATGGTCATTGGCTCGCGTTTCGTGGAGAAAAGTGATTATAAGGGCAGCGTCATGCGCCGAATCGGAATCTTCTATTTTTATTTTCTGCTCTATGCGTTGACGAAGGTGAAGGTCAAGGATCCGACATCAGGCTATCGGATTGTGAACAAGAAAATTATTGAGGAGTATACGCACTACTATCCCGTTGATTATCCGGAGGTGGAGGTTATTGTCCATCTTTCGAAGCGGAAATACCGGATTAAAGAAACGAAGGTAGAAATGAATGATCGCCAGGGCGGCGTATCCTCGATTACACCAGTAAAATCCATTTACTACATGATCAAAGTAACCGTCTTTTCCTTTTTGCGCGTGATTTTTTAAACTTAAGCTGTGTTAAAGGTCAATGTTGATTTTGGAAGACTTGTTGATTGGAGTGGAAGGCACGAAGACTCCTGCTAAAGTCACAGCGAGACAGACGAGACCCCGCAGACACGAAGTGGCAAGGAGGCTCGGCGGTCGTCCTAAGGTGCGCGAAGTGCCTGGAACGGAAATCAACAACAAAGTTTAACAGAACCTAAACTTAAGAATGAAGCTTTTTTATGAAAATAAAACGAATTTATTTTAATTAGGGTGAGGAATGTGAGTAGTGTCCAAATGGTTGCCATTCTGTTTGCGGTGTTTTTTCTAATAGAAGTGGTAATGCTTGTGAAGAAAAATAAATTACATGATAAGCATGCTTTTCTTTGGATGGCGTTTGCTGTTGTAGGAATTATCATTGCCGGGTCGATGCAAGGGCTAAATAAACTCAGCCAGATCGTTGGCATTAGCTATATGCCTTCTTTAATCTTTGTCATGGCCTTTTTTGTGATTCTTAGTTTGTTGATTTATCAAACATCGATCATTTCCCGGCAGCAGCAACAGTTAAAAAACCTCATCCAGGAGATGGCCTATATCAGGAAGGATATCGATGATACCTTGCTGGAGAAGTCACAAGATAAGGAAGAAAAAGTGAATGAACACTAAAGATATTTTATTAATTTTAACCAATACCCTTATGCTCGTCGTCGGGCAGTTCCTTTGGAAATGGGGGGTCGATAACAAACAGCAGGAATTTTCATCGCTGCTTGGGATTGTGAAGGTTGTATTTTCGCCGCCGATCTTGGGCGGTCTCGTACTCTATGGTTTTGCAACCATTCTTTGGCTCTATATCCTGTCGCGGGTTTCATTAAGTCTGGCCTACCCGCTGCAAAGTTTGGCCTACATCATTTTCAAGGAACCAATCACGGTTTACAAAATTGCCGGCTGTCTATTGATCCTCGCCGGGATTTCATTGATCAGTTTGACTGCTAAGGCATAATTTCAACTATAAAACCCCGTTCGGCTTTGAACGGGGTTTTTCTTATTTGGTTTGCAGGGCGCTGAGGTAAATTTCCTCGTACTTTGCTGCCGCTGCGAGATGGGAGTATTCTTGTTTGATTTTTTCACGTGCTTTTCTTGCCATGTTTGCGCCTTTTTCCGGATTGTCGAGCAACTCGAGCAACGCCGCCGAC
>CALGSR010000158.1 GCA_937902115.1 uncultured Bacillus sp.
AAACTTCCCCCCATATTTTTCAGCCAGCCCGGTTAAATTCATTCCTTGCATAATGACACCGAGTGATCCCGTTAATGTTTCGGGACTGGCAAAGATTTTGTCTGCCGGTGCAGATATGTAGTAGCCTCCTGAGGCTGCCATTGAACCCATTGAAATATAGACCGGTTTCTTTGCTTCTTTCTGAATTTCCACAATTTTATCGTGAATTTCAGCACTTTCCACAACACCGCCGCCAGGGGTATTCACTTTAATGATAATCCCTTTTATTGTTGCATCATCTTTTGCTTGATTTAACCTGTCCATAAATGTACGGTGGTGATAGCCTGCTGATGCAAACAACGGTGAAGCCTCACCAGTGTCTTGAATCGTGCCGTTTAAATCAAGCACAGCAATTCTTTTCATCATATTTCCGTCTTCAATGACCTCTTCTGTCATAAAGCCACTTGTAGGATTCATAAAATCTTCCATTGCCTTTTGAAAGTTTTTACTATTGATAGTGGTAATAGTATTAATTAAAACGGAGAAAAAAAGCAGTACCGCAGCAATTCCTAGCGCTGCCCATCGTTTTCCATTCATTTCTTCATCTCCTTTATTTGATAGTCTAGTTATTATACGGATAGATCGCCCTTTTGTTTCAAAAGTTTCAAGAATTTGTTAAAAAAGGTGGAAAACGATAGGAAATACTCAATTTTAAAGTAATATAAGAAATAGGAGGGATAAACATGAGTATACGGAGCCATATTTATTTTCATAACAAAGAATTGCCGGAAATGCAGGAGCAAATTGAATCACTGATTAAGCACATAAACGAGCATCAATTTAACATTGTCGATAATAGTAAAAATGCGAATATCATTATAAGTATTGGGGATGACGGTGACTTCTTACAGGCAGTCCGCAGTACCGGATTTCGTCATGACTGCTTATATGTCGGGATATCCACTGGAGAGAAAATAAGCTTTTACCATGACTTTCTATTTGAGGATGCTGAAAAGTTACTGAATGCTCTTGCTCTTGAACCATTAGAAGTGCGCAGCTATCCAGTCCTTGAGGTAACAATAGACAAAGGGTCTTCCTATTATTGTTTAAATGAGTTCAGCATTCAATCCGCAATTGTCAAAACCTTTGTTATGGATATCTTTATTGATGAGTTACACTTTGAAACATTCAGAGGAGACGGTCTCATTATTTCAACCCCAACAGGCAGTACGGGGTATAATAAATCCGCCCATGGCTCCATCCTGGATCCGCTGATTCCATGTCTCCAGGTGATTGAATTAGCATCGATTAATAATAATCAATACCGCACACTTGGTAATCCATTTATTTTAAGTGCGAATCGAGTGTTGAGATTAAAAATCGCAAAAGAAGGAAATGAATTCCCAATTATGGCATTGGATAACGAGGCACTTAGTATCCGCCATGTAGAAAATATTGAAATTAAACTGAGCAACAAGAAAATTAAAACATTGAAAACGGACGATAACTCCTTTTGGCATAAAGTGAAACGAACATTTCTGTAACAGCAGAGAGGATACCCCGCTTGGGATATCCTCTATTTAAGTATCAAGGAAGGTTGGTAAAAATATTAATCCTTCCTTCCAATTCCCAACTCTTTATTTCTTAATTCCACGCGGCGGATTTTCCCTGAATTTGTTTTTGGCAGTTGGTGAACAAATTCTATTTTCCGCGGGTATTTATATGGAGCAGTCATTTCTTTCACATGTTTTTGTAAGACTATAGCTAAGTCTGCAAGGTTTTCCTTAATGTCGTCTTTTAACACGATAAAGGCCTTTACAACGTTTCCGCGATCCCGGTCTGGACTGGCTACAACCGCACATTCCTTTACATAGGGATGCTTAACAAGTGCATCTTCCACCTCAAAAGGACCAATCGTATAACCGGAGCTGATAATGATATCATCGCCGCGTCCTTCAAACCAGAAGTAACCTTCTTCATCTTTCTTCGCCCGATCACCTGTTACATAGTATTCGCCGCGATATTGCTTAGCCGTTCTTTCCGGTTCTTTAAAATACTCCTTAAATAATGCCGGTGTATTGCGATGAACCGCAATGTCCCCTACTTCGCCTATAGCGCATGGCTCTCCCGCATCATTAATGATTTCAACATGATTTCCCGGTGTCGGTTTCCCCATTGAACCCGGTTTTAAATCAATATCCTTTGTGATGCCGACTAAAAGCGTATTTTCAGTTTGACCGTAGCCATCACGAACTTTAAGGTTAAAATTCTTATAAAATATTTCAATGACTTCTCGGTTTAACGGTTCACCGGCAGATACAGCACTGTGTAAGGAAGAGAGATCGTAATTCTCCAAATGATCAACCTTCGCCATTAACCGATATTCAGTCGGTGTACAGCAGAGGACATTCACTTCGAATTTTTTTAGTAATTCAAGGTATTTTTCTGGTTCAAATTTGCCATGATAGGAAAGACCCGTTGCGCCTGAACCCAATACAGCCAAAAATGGACTCCAGATCCATTTCATCCACCCAGGACCTGCTGTAGCCCAAACCGTATCCCCTTCATTAATGCAAAGCCAATTCGGTGCGGCTGTTCTTAAATGAGCATATGCCCAAGCGTGTGTATGAACAACCGCTTTTGGATTTCCGGTTGTACCAGATGTATAAGATAAAAAGGCCATATCACCGCTTCTTGTATCTGCTACTGACAGCTCATGCGAAGCCTGTTTGGCACGTTCTTCTAACTGTATCCATCCGTCACACTCTTGACCAATGACAAATTTAGTCATTTGGTCCATTTCTTTAATTGGTTCAAATTCACTGATGTATGGATAGTAGCTGATAACAGCTTTTACTTCACCGTGTGAAATTCTATATTGAAGATCCTTTGTTCGTAACATTTCTGAACTTGGGATCACAACAAGGCCTATTTTTAATGCAGCTAAATACACTTGATAGGCTTCAATTAATCGAGGAATAATAATAAGTACGACATCACCCTTTTTTAAGCCCTGCTCTAAAAATACATTTCCCATTTGGTTTGCAGCAGTCATTAAAGCTTGGTAGGTCATTTCTTTTGTTTCGTTATCTTGGCCAATCCATTTAACGGCAACTTTTCCCTCTTGGGTTGCATAACGTTCAATTTCCGAAACAAGATTATATTGTAACGGAGCAATTAAATCTTCTCGTTTCATCTTTTTTTTCGCCTCCAGATCATCTGAATTATATAATAACACAAATTCGCCGGAATTATATAGAGTTTTTTCACCAGTTATTATGACTTAGTACTAATTTGCATTCATGATGTTAAGAAAGTTTCTGGAAACACGAAAAAGGAGCGGGTGTGCCCCGCTCCTTGTAGCCATCATGATTATTTTGTTTTATTGTGAAAATCCTGACAGTTGTTGTTGTGCAGCTGTTACTAATCGTTTTGTAATCTCTCCGCCGACAGATCCGTTTGCACGTGCTGTTGTCTCAGCACCAAGGTTAACACCGA
>CALGSR010000159.1 GCA_937902115.1 uncultured Bacillus sp.
ACAACAGAGCCAAATTCTGTATGGCTGATAGCATTTTCGGGACAAGCCTTTTCACAGCCTGCTATATTGCAGTGCAGGCAGGAGGCGTGGCGGAATAGCCAGCTGAATTCGCCGTCTTTTGTTTCGTGTTCATCATAGGTAATAAGATTCCATGTATTCGCCGTTAAACCGCTGTGAGATTGAATACTGCCTTGAAACTCTTCCGGCTCGGCAGGGAGGTCATTCCAGTTTTTACAAGCAACCATACAGGCACGACAGCCATCGCATTTCGTAACATCAACAAACTTAATATACTCAGCCATTAGTTTGCCCTCCTAATATCACAAAGGAATACTTTATATTCCGGAATGTTGGAATTCGCATCCCCAATATGTGGGGTGATTTTATTGGTGATATCACCAGTTGCGATTCCTTTATAGCCAAAACACCAAGGCAAGCCAATTTGGTGAACTTTTTTATTCTGGACTTGGAATGGCTGGAAGCGTTTTGTTACCAGTGCATAGGCTTCGACTTCGCCGCGGGCTGAATGGACAATAACCTTATCCTTATTGTTGATTCCTTTTTCTTTTGCCAATTCTTCTCCAATTTCAACAAACATATGGGAGACTAATTCAGATAGCCAGGCTTGATTTCGCGTCATCGCTCCTGACTGCCAATGTTCAGACAAGCGATAGGTAGTACCGACAATCGGATACTGTTCAGCCTTTCCTTTCGGATTGAATGTTTTATCGCCAAACTGTAAAGCCGGATTCATTTGAATGCTGGACAACCCGTTAAGCACCGGGCTTTCAAATGGCTCGTAATGTTCCGGGAACGGGCCGTCATTCAGCGTTTTGGCAAATAAACTGCCGACACCGTCAGGAAGCATGATGTATGGATCTGTTCCCCCCTCAGCATCAGGGGCTTTATCTTTTCCAAAATCAGGCACATCATGGCCCAGCCATTGATTTTGCACTGCATCCCAATAAATTCCTACTTTATCCTTTGACCAAGGTTTTCCGCTTGGATCCGTTGAAGCGCGGTTATACAAATTCCGTCTGTTCATCGGCCATGCATAGGACCAATTTAAGAAATTGCCCATGCCGGTATCTTTTTTATCACGGCGTTTCGACAGGTTTTGTCCTTCTGCAGGATAATAGCCGCAATAAATCCAGTTGCCGCTGCAGGTTGAACCGTCATCTTTTAGATGAGCAAAACCGGCTATTTGCGTTTTCGTTTTCGTATCGTAGCCGTTGATTTCACGGCAGACGAGATCAATATCAATATGTTCCCCTTCACCGTAATCCCATGTTAAGGCATTGAGCGCAGCATCTCGCTCATTTGTGCTGCCGGCATATGCCTTTTTCAAATGAAGAGCAAGTAAATGAATAATTTCTAAATCACCCAATGATTCGTGTTTCGGTTCGACAGCCTTCCAGCGGTATTGCATCCAGCGACCGCTATTGGTAATCGATCCTTCTTTTTCAAAAGAAGAACAGGCTGGCAGGAAGAACACCTCCGTATCAATCGCAGACGGATCACTGCCCGCTTCTTTTTGCCAAAAAGAAGATGTTTCGGTTTCCCATAAATCAATCGCAACCATCCATTTTAAGTTGCTCAGGGCTTGTTTCTCTTGTCCAGCGTTTGGTCCGCCGACGACCGGGTTTTGCCCAAATAAGAATAAACCTTCTAATTCCCCCCGGCCCATCGCTTCAAAAAGGCGCATATGGGAGTAATTTTTCCCATCAGTAATTTTCGGTAAATAATGATAACCAAATTCGTTTTCCTTCGTCGCATGGTCGCCATAGTAGGCTTTTAACATGCTGACCATAAATTTAGGATTGTTCGTTTTAAATCCTGATGCAGGGGTAATTCTTTTTAAAAAGTCATCAAGTGAAACATCAGCGGTTGTCGGAATTTCGATATAGCCGTTTAATGAATCAAATAACAGGCCGAAGTCAGTAGAGCCTTGAACATTGGATTCACCGCGCATCGCATTGATTCCACCTCCAGGGACGCCGATATTTCCTAAGAGCAGCTGCAGAACGCTGTAGGCCCGTACATTTTGTACCCCTACGGTATGCTGTGTGGTCCCCATTGCATAGAGAACCGTACCGTTTTTTCCAGGTACGCCTGTTGCAGCAAAAGCCTTACATACTTCAAGGTATTTATCCTTTGGTGTCCCCGTAATGGCTGTTACTGTATCAGCATCGTAACGGGAATAATGCTTTTTCATTAATTGAAAAACACATCTTGGGTTCGATAAAGTTTTATCTTTAACAATTTCACCGTTTTCGTCTACTTCGAAATTCCATTTCGTTTTATCATATTTCCGTTTGTTTTCGTCATATCCGCTGTACAGGCCATCTTCAAACTCAAAATCGCCGCCTAAAATAAAGGAAGCATTTGTATAATTAACTACATACTCTTCATGATAGAGTTTATTTTCTATAACATAGTGGATCATTCCGCCCAAAAAGGCGATGTCTGTGCCGGATCGTAACGGGGCGTATACATCTGCTTGGGTCGATGTACGTGTATACCGCGGATCAACCGAAATAATTTTCGCGCCCTTTTCTTTTGCTCGGAGCAGCCATTTGAAACTGATCGGATGATTTTCCGCCGGATTGGAGCCCATTATCAGGGCGCAATCAGTATGCTGAATATCAATCCAATGATTGGTCATTGCCCCGCGTCCAAAGGATGTAGCTAAACCGGGAACCGTTGAACTATGGCAGATTCGCGCTTGATGTTCGATATACGTTAATCCTAATCCGCCCCGCATTAATTTGGAGAGGAGATAGGTTTCTTCATTATCAAGGGCTGCACCGCCCATGCAGGCGATGGCTTCTGTTTTATTGACCCTTACGCCATGTTCAGTGATTTTAAATGTGCGGTTTCGTGTCTCTTGAACCTTTTCCGTAATCTTTGTTAACATCCAATCCCAGGATTTCTCTTCCCATTTGTCACTGCCTGGGGCACGATACATCGGCTTTTTAACACGGCGATCGGACGTGAATACTTGGCGAACCGTTGTCCCTTTACTGCAGAGTGTTCCTTCGTTAATCGGACTATCCGGATCTCCTTCTGAATACATGACGTCATTGTCCTTCGAATAAATGAGAATACCGCACCCTACCGCACAATAGGGACAAATCGTTGGTGTCGGTTTTAATTCCGCGATTTTAAATTCCCTTGATTTTGCGTAAGCTTCTTTTTCATTAAAGCCTAATTCCGTAACAGCCAAAACGGCAGCTGTTGCTCCGGTAATTTTTAAAAAATCCCGTCTCGTTACGTTCATCAATTGGTTATTCCTCCTAGAATGTCATCTAGGCAATCTTGACTCCCGATTTGACGTCCATACTCGATTCAAAGGGATCTATTTGATTCGAAACCGATTTCATTTTTGAAAAATAAAATGATAGATCACTTGTTTTATCTGTATGAGGACATTCCAAAAAAACCGCCTAACCCAAATATGCCATTTCATCATGTGTCTCAGGTTCCAACTCATGGAAATAAACATATGCTTCTTACCATTACAGCAGAAGGTTAAGCGGTATTGGAACGTCTCTTATATGCTAACCTAATATGTAATGTTAATGGATTGGCTATGTCTGTTGTTTGGAATCCCTTTTTGGCATGATAGCCAAAGGTGGTCAAATCGGTGCAGAAGGCTGCCTTTTGTATGATTTGATTTCGACCATTTTGTCTTGGTCGTGAGTCCTACAGCATTCATTTGATCCTGTTGGACAATATGGGAGCGAATTCCAAACGTAAAATGATCTTGATGTTCAATATTCGGTTGATATTCAGCAGGGTTCGCACCGTAATGAAGCAGAGAATAGGATTGCTGATTATCATGAACTTTGCATTTATTTAGCTCGAATAGCGCCAGACCGGCAGCTTTTGAACAAGATCATTTTCGTGTTGGATGCGCATGTTTTTGCATACCATCTATCCAAATTAATAATGTATCGAGGCTGTTCTTCATGAATGCAGCCGTATTTGCAAGGGTTGATCTCTTCAAAGCATTTAATCTATCAATTAAAACGATAGGGTCTCTTGTCTGCATCACGATGTTCTCCCCACCTTTCATTTGTTTTTTTAGTGTAATATTAGGCTCTAAATATGTTAGAATGCAAAACGAACCCCTAAACCCATCTTCATTAGAAGGATACGAGAGTCAGCAGGTGGTTCTATTCTACCTTTATATATGAACCTTTTTTTAATATTGGCCCTGTTAAACTTGGTTGTTGATTTCCGTTGCAGGCACTTCGCGCACCTTAGGGCTACCGCCGAGCCTCCTAGACACTTCGTGCC
>CALGSR010000160.1 GCA_937902115.1 uncultured Bacillus sp.
GCCCTTTGTTTCCTATTTGTTTTTACTATATTACTTTAAAACCTTATCTTCACCAAACCATTTTTCTGAAATTTCAGCAGCAGTACCATCTTCATTCATTTCATCAAGTGCAGCCTGAAGTTTCTCGAGCAAATCTTCATTTCCCTTTTTCACACCAACTGCATACTCTTCAGGAGAAAGGGATTCGTCAAGAACCTTGAAGGTACCTTCTTCCTTCGTCATATAATAGTCGATAACAACTTCATCAATCACGACCGCATCTGTACGGCCTGCCTTTAAGTCTTGTAATGCAATCACATTTGTATCATATTGAGAAAGCTCATCAATTTTATCGCTAATCGGATTCGCATTTAACGCATCGATTGCAGAAGAAAGGGCTTGAATCCCAATTTTTTTACCCTCTAGATCATCAAGTTTGGAAAGATCAGAATCAGATAATGTGACAACCACCTGTGAATTCTTTAGATATGGTTTCGTAAATAATACCTTTTCTTTCCTTTCATCTGTAATAGTGTAACCGTTCCAAATCAAATCAATCCGTCCACTGTTCAGCTCGTTTTCTTTTGTTTTCCAATCAATTGGCTGAAATTTAATGTCTGCATCCATTTTTTCACCGGCTGCATTCGCCATATCAATATCAAAGCCAACAATGTCATTGTTTTCATCACGGAATCCCATTGGGGCAAATGCATCATCAATCCCGATGATCAATTTTTCTATCTTTTCTGTGTCAGAACCTGCCTCTGACTTTGAATCACTATCCCCATTTGAACATCCTATTAGAATAGCAATGAGGGATGCCATCATGAGGACCATTAATGCGAATCGTTTCATGTTCAAGGACAACCACCTTTATTTTAGAATATTATTTCATTAACACTTTACCACACTAATAAGATACCACAACAGGCTTTATGATAACAGATCCAAAATATCATTTTAACTTTTTTGAATATTACTATACTAGATAAGTCATTCTCATCCGCGAACCATTTGTTATTTCAATAGGGTGAAACATTATTATTCAGGCCTTTCTTTAAAAAGATTTTTCAGCCCTTATCCAAAAAACCCTTCATTTAGTGATGAACAAAATTGACTCTGAATAGAGATAATCATTATAATAGTCGGGAAATGGAGTGAAAATTATGATTGAGACGAAAAAGGCTTTGCCTATTTTATTTGCGGTTATGTTTCTGGTCATGGCCGGATTTGGCATTATCATTCCGGTTCTGCCCTTTTATGCGGAAAATATTGGGGCCTCGCCAACGGAACTAGGGTATCTCATGGCAGTATACTCCCTGATGCAGCTCATATTTGCGCCGCTGTGGGGACGAATTTCCGATCGCATTGGGCGCAAACCTGTCATTATGATTGGAATTTTGGGACTGGCCTTTTCCTTCTTCTTAACCGGTGCATCTGACACGCTCGGCATGCTATTTGTCGCACGAATTGTCGGCGGTGCTTTGTCTGCGGCCAATATGCCGACAGCCATGGCCTATGTTGCCGATATTACAACCCCTGAGAACCGCAGTAAAGGAATGGGCATCATTGGCGCTGCTACCGGACTGGGCTTTGTTTTTGGACCAGCTATCGGCGGAGTTTTTTCAAAGATTGACTTAAGTATTCCGTTTTTTGTTGCCGGTGGATTTTCCCTTTTCACCTTCCTCCTCGTTCTTTTCTTCCTTAAGGAGTCTTTAGCGAAGGAAAACAGAGGACAGTCTGAAAAAGAAAAAACTTCGATGTGGCAGTCCTTTAAGGGTTCACAATCGATCCTCTTCTTTTTGCAATTATTTATTTCTCTCTCATTAGCAGGCCTAGAAACGACCTTTGCTTATTTTGCGGCAAAAAAGGCCGGGTTAGGAACGATACAGCTTGGCTATGTTTTTATGATCATGGGATTAGTGAGCGCCTTTATTCAAGGCGGGGTGATGGGAAGAGTGGCAAAAAAATATGGCGAAGGATTGGTAATCAAAGCAGGAATTGTTATTTCCGCCATTGGCTTCGGGCTGATCCTGCTTGTTGACAGCTTTGCCACGGCTGCGATTTTTTTATCGATTTTTGGAATCGGCAACGGCGTCATTCGTCCGGCTGTTTCCGCATTGTTAACAAAAACCGTTGCCTCAGGACATGGCAGTGTTACGGGTCTTTTGTCCTCCTTTGATTCACTTGGACGAATCGCTGGACCGCCAATTGGCGGAGCACTGTACGGGATCGCAATCGGACTGCCTTATATTTCAGGGATCCTTTTATCGGTGGTTGCACTCGTTCTATATTTTATCTATTCAGCGCAATCCAAAACAACAGAGCAAAATCTTTTTTTTAATAAATGAGAAAAAAGCTTGGGAAAACCTCCTAAGCTTTTTTCTTTACCTCTGTTTTTGCAATGATATCGTATAAAGATTGCCTCTTTTTTGTAAAAATTGCTGTTAAAATATAGATAAGCATGAGCGCATAGATGATTCCGCCTATGAGCGTATATTGGAATGGCACATCCCCTTCTAAGTAGACAAGGCGATAAACAAGATAATGGGATAATTCCCACGGGAAAAACTTCAGCATCGTGCGAAAAACGGCATGAATGATGGACAAAGGTTCGCCATTTTGTGTCACGACTTTAATCCCCGTTTTCTTTTTGCCAAAGGATTGTCCGCCGAACATGGAATCGCTAATGATAAAATAAAGGACCACTGGCAAAGTTAAAACGAGAAACCCTGACAATTGAGCAGTTACTGCGGAACCGATGAAAAATTGTTGCAAGGACGGAAAGAGGAATACATTTACACAGATGAGAAGTACGATATAAGCTAGAATGAATAGGTAATCAATCAGGAAGGCCTTCAAGCGTAGCAGAAATGAAGCATTCATAACCTCACCTCTTCGTTATTATTGCGAACTGTCACCTAAGTTTTAATTGAACTTCATTATCCCATAGTTTATCGGATAGGTCAGTATAAATCGTCATTTTCTTTTCATACTTGTTTGACACCATCCATTTCTCTCCCTATGATAAAAAGGAACTGACTAAGTCAGCCCCTTATTGTTGATTCTCTTTTTAACATCCGCCCGAATGGAATCAATCAAAAAGTTGGGTAAATCAGCCGGAAGCGAGGTTCCATTTTGAAAAACCCAGGAATTGATGATTTCGAGATCTGCTTTCTTAAAGGTAATCCGATAATTTTGATTTTCGCTGTTGAAAAAAGTGCTCACATATTCCTCACTGGCAAAGTCATCATCAATAATCATCGATGTAATTTCATAGGGTCCCATTCATTCATTCCCCTTCCCCCTACAAAGAGAGTCAGTTTTTTGGCTGATCCTGATACGCAATCAAGATCACTTCTTCACCCTTTTTTTCTGTGAGTGTTTTTTCAAGCATGCTAATTTGTTCTAAATCACTTTGAGATAAATTGGCAAAATTGAACTGTTCCATACCCATATTTATCACTCTCCATTTTTTTGCAGCCTTCTCAAAGAAATGATGTGAAATTGGCGATATTCCTCAGTTCAAAGGCTCGTACCTTCAGTATTTGTTCTGGGATTTTTTTTTATGCAAAAGAGACTTATCTGAATTTACCTGTTATATAAGCTTGATTTCGACCCATGCTAAAGAATGGAGGTGATATTTATGGCAACAAGAAGACCCGTAGAGTATTCCGGTAAGGTTTTAGATCAAAGAAATAATCTAACAGGCCCCGGTTCGACTCCTGGTGAGCAGCCATTCCCGGAATTGCCAGATCATGTCTCCATTAAGCAAAAGCGAAAACAGATGAAATAAGCCAATGCATAAATCTGCTTGTCTTAACGATACTAATCGTAGAGTTATGCGGTAACACTATTCAGAATGCGGAGGGATATGCCTTGAATATTCTATCTACCTTTTTGTCGACTCTCATGATCACAAGAATGAAAACGGCATTCTTTGGCGGACATATCGCTAGATGGCTGAAGAATTTATTGAGAATGCCAACAATGTCTTAAGCAGCGAATATTCATGCTATAGGATCTTTCTGCGATAAACTAAAGAAACAGAGGGTTACAACACAACCCTTCTTCAAGGGAGATTGTATAAATTCCCTCTGTTTCTGTCTTTCAGCAGCCGTTCAACTGTTCATCTCTTCCTAAAACGATAGGTACTTTTTCAGTGCCGCAATAAACGGTCCAGTTTCATCGACCTTAAGCGGAACTTCCTCGAATTCCTTTTCTATCCCCATGATTAAATGAGCTTTAACAGGCTGCTTCAACTTTAAGATTACATCTGGATAGACTTTTTCAAAATCGCGGGCGATGAATTCAATCGCATTCTTCGATGGTTTATGCTGCAGCTGTTCCGAGTCCTCAATGACAGCTTCGATATCCGTCCATTTGATTTCCATCCTTTTCATTAAGCCTAGGGAAACATGGATTCCTTCACTTGTGACTTGCAGCGGGTTCAACCGGAGCGCCTGAATATCACCGAGAAAGAAAAACACAGAATAAAGATTAAAAATTAACAAAATGAGTGAGATAACGATCGATTTTTCATGAAGCCACCAATGGATTCCGACTGTTTCAAAGATAATCGCATGAATCACCATCACTTGAAAAGCAATCATGCTTGTTTTTTGATGCATTGTAAATTGATTTGGCTTAAGCTGAGGTTTCTTGCGCCAGCACGCAAACGTATAATAAAACATCAGCAGTTCCGAACAAATCACTTTAATGATAAGGGCTGAACCTGCATGTTTATCAACAGCATTTGCAAAAGAAAACGTGAAAGGTAGAGAGCTATTTTTAGCCGAATGAATAATTTTCGGCATATATTTCACTAAGACAACAATGAGCGAAACTTCGATGATTAGAAGAATGCCCTCAACTGCAAAACCAGCCCATGTGACAGCCTCGAAAGGTTCTAGATACTCAATTGGGATTAGGAAACGAGCTAATACAAGGCCGCTTGCGATTCCAATGATTACGTTTTTCCAGGACCACTTCCGTTTCCAGGCGATGAATAAAATCGGTGAAACCAGGGCCAAATCAATCATCGAACCAATGACAACCCCACTTGGTTCCTGTGGCAGCAAACTCAGCCCGAAAGAAGTGTGATACAAGGAAAGATTGGATCCCAAGACAAGGAGAAGCAAAATAAATAGAATATTTCGCTGAAGCGCTGTTTTTATAGCCATATATATTCTCACTCTTTTCCTTTTTAACCCAATTATACCAAAATTCCTTTTCAGAGTAATCTCTTTATTCTTTTACCCGTAGAAGTCTCAAACTATTTAATGTTACTATGAGAGTGGCTCCCATATCAGCAAAGATGGCAATCCAAAGGGTGAGCCAGCCTGGGATCACGAGAAGCAGCGCGATCGCTTTAACCACTAAGGCGAAGGTAATATTTTGCTTAATCGTTCTGAGCGCTCTGTGGCTTAATTTAATCGTGAAAGGCAGCTTGTTTAAATCATCGGACATTAAGGCGATATCCGCTGTTTCCAGTGCTGTATCTGTTCCCGCTCCGCCCATCGCAATACCTACAGTTGACGCGGCAAGTGCCGGCGCATCATTCACCCCATCGCCAATCATAGCAACATTTTGATAGGTGCGGCGAAGCTCTTTGACAGCATTTAATTTATCCTCTGGAAACAATTCCGCTTTGATATCA
>CALGSR010000161.1 GCA_937902115.1 uncultured Bacillus sp.
TCCAATGCCCTCCAGCTTTAAGCGGCTGTTATAAATCGCCTGCAGATTCATATCCATGAAATTCATTAAACTATGGTGAGAATGCGAATCGGACCATAAGCGATTTTCTTCCAGCTCCGCCCATAAGGTCATATAGAGACTTGTACTAGCGGCACCAATCAGCGGCTGATATAAAAAAGTAAGTACTTTTCGATCATAATCATGCAGTAATCCATTGGCAGTGACGACGTAACGATCGATAGGTAATAATTCTTGCCAATGTTGTGTCATGCAGGTCAACCTTTCAATTCAATATTTCAAAAAAGAGCTAAAGAAACCTTCAGCTCATCAAGATTGTTCTTTTTTAATTAATTCTTTTAATTCATCAATAAACACATTGATGTCTTTAAATTGCCGATAAACAGAAGCAAAACGGACATAGGCGACCTCGTCCACTTCGGCAAGTCGGTCCATGACCAGTTCACCGATTATCTCACTTTTCACTTCAGAACCACCTTGATTGCGCAATTCCTTTTCAACATCTGAAGCCAAGGTTTCTAATTGATTCAAAGTAACCGGCCTTTTTTCACATGCCCTGATTAAACCACGCAAAACCTTTTCCCTGCTGAATTCCTCTCGATTTCCATCCTTTTTCACAACGATTAACGGTGTTTCTTCCACTTTTTCAAAGGTAGTAAATCGATAACCGCATTTTTCACATTCTCTTCTCCTGCGGATTGAGCGATACTCATCAATTGGACGGGAATCGACAACACGAGTATTATTATTTAAGCATGAAGGACATCTCATATAATCAACTCCGACTAAAATTTCCTTTCTTCTATCTTATTAAAAAGAATGAAACAGTACAAGTATTCAAACAAAAATAAAAGAGGTGCAGATTATTCTACACCCCGTTTTATTTTACATTCAATTATCCAGCATTTATAGTTGATGTTTTACAAAGCTCAGAAGCAACATATTTCACTAAGTCTACTACACGGCAAGAGTAGCCCCATTCATTATCATACCAAGCTAATACTTTTACTTTTGTTCCGCCAATGACCATTGTTGTTAAAGCATCAACAATAGCTGAATGTTCGTTTGTCGTAAAATCAACAGATACTAAAGGCTCGTCAGTAATATCCAAAATTCCTTTTAAATCACCGGCTGCCTCTTTTTCAAATACTGCATTAACTTCCTCTATTGTCACTTCACGTTTTAAGTCGACAACTAAGTCAACTAAAGAGACATTTGGAGTCGGCACACGAAGAGACATACCATGCAGCTTTCCTTGTAATTGCGGCAAAACAAGGGCAAGGGCTTTTGCTGCTCCAGTTGAAGTTGGAATGATCGATTGCGCGCAGGCACGTGCTCTTCTTAAATCTTTTTTATGCGGGTTATCGATATTATTTTGGTCATTTGTATAGGCATGAACCGTCGTCATTAAGCCATTCTCAATACCAAAATACTTATCTAGTACTTTAGAAACAGGCGCCAGACAGTTTGTTGTACATGAAGCATTTGAAATCACATCATGCTTAGTAATATCTAATTTCTCATCATTCACACCCATGACAATGGTGATATCTTCGTTCTTACCAGGTGCTGTTAAAACAACCTTTTTCGCTCCTGCTTTTAAATGTGATGCTGCCTTATCACGAGCATTAAATTTCCCAGTTGCTTCTATGACAATATCAATATTTAGTTCTTTCCAAGGCAGTTCTTCAGGGTTACGGTTGTCTAATAATTGCACGCGTTTCCCATTCACAACAAGAGCGTTCTCTTCTGCTTTAACTTCTCCGTTAAATCGGCCATGAACAGTGTCATATTTTATTAAATGAGCAAGTGTTTCTGCCGGATAGCTGGCATTCACTGCTACAATTTCAAGGTTATCATCAAGAATCGCTTTTCTAAAAACCATTCTTCCAATTCTTCCAAAACCATTAATCGCTATTTTCGCCTTCATGATTCGGCTCCTTCCACAATAACGTTATACTTTTATCGATTTACTTTCTCAAATAGTATAACACATTACCCTGCATTTGTGACAATATAAAGTTCATTCACATTTAACTTTTAATATTATGTATTTTCTAAATTCTCAAGACAAATAACATCTTAAACACACTTCTTGTCCCAGCTAAATATCTTGTCCCCTCTTAAGGGTAGAAAAAAGAGGGCATCACCCCTCTTTTTTCTCCTTATAGCCCCATTCGCTTAGGATGCTGTTAAGCTGAGCTTTTGTTTGTTCAAGCGTACCTGAATTATCAATTAAAAAATCGGTCAATGCCTGCTTTTCTTTCAGTGGCATTTGCGATTGAATGCGTGCCATTGCCTCATTTTCAGTGTAATGATTGCGTTCCATCAGGCGTTTTAATTGGGTTACTTCATCCACATAAATTAAGAGCGAGCGCTCAACCTGCTCGGTTAATTTACTTTCAAAAAGCAGTGGAATATCCATGATCACAATGGATTCGTTTCGTTCTATTGCCGCTTCTTTTTTTTCATTCATCCGCTCTCTGACTGCAGGATGAACAATTCCATTTAACACGATTCGTTCTTCTTTATTATTAAAAATAATTTCACCCAATTTTGCACGATTTATTGTACCATCCTCAAGCAATATGTTTCTCCCAAAATGCTCTACGATTTTGTTGTAGGCAATCTCACCGGGTTCAACTGCCAGTCTTGCTTCTATGTCCGCATCAATGACCGTTATTCCCTGCTCTTTCAGCATATTTGCCACCGTGCTTTTACCACTGGCAATTCCGCCGGTTAATCCGATAACTAAAGTCATAATCTATTATTCCTTTCCTTGTAACAGCTAAAATTTCCATAACCCAATCATGATTAGCAGAATTCCAGGTAAAAATGATATCTTTTGCAGCCAGGAAATCCTTGCCAGTAACGTACCGATCCTCATGCCAAGAAAAACGAGCAATGAACTCAATACAGCTACAGACAAGGCCATATACACCGGGGAAAACCCCAGCATAACAGCTCCAATCCCTGCGCCAAAAGCATCTAGCGATAAGGCCATTCCGAGCATAAATGCTTCTAGTCCTGTGATCGCTCCAGACTTATCAAAGTCAGCGCTCATCGGCTTCCTTAAAATATGAATGACAAGTCCGAGCGACTTTATCTCTAGATTCACGATTATTTTTTCATGCAAAAGAACATCTTTTTCCTTATCCGAACGAAAGAATTGATAAATAATCCATCCGCCCAGGGCGATTAAAATGATCCCTCCTATTTTTTCTGCGAGAGCCGGGGATAAAAATTGCCCAATCAAATGGCCGATAAACATGGCGATCATTAATGTAACAGCAGAACAGCCGGCTATAATCATGATCGACTTAAAAGGAATTCGCATTTTCCTTAGCCCATACGTGAAACCAACACTAAAGCTGTCGATGCTAACAGCTAAAGCTAATATTAAAAGTGTGAGAGAGAATGATTGTAACATTGGGTTAGGCTCCTTCCTAATAAACAACTACAGTAGTTTATGAAGAGAGCCTAATATTTGTTAATCAATTCTGCTATATGTTTCTTTTTTGACACTTAGGACAAAAAACAGTTCCTCTGCCGCCAACAACAATCCTATTTAATGATGTCCCACAAACTTTGCATGGTTCATCTTTGCGCCCGTAAACAAAATGTTCTAATTGAAACATTCCCATCTGTCCCTGTGAATTCACATAGGTTCGGACCGTGCTTCCTCCCTTTTCAACTGCTTCGGATAAGGTGGCAATAATCTGCTCATACAGTACCTTCACTTCTTCCTTTGCAAGGGATTGAGCCATTCTTTCCGGATGTATGCGGGCCTTAAATAAAGCTTCATCGACATAAATATTGCCCAGACCAGCAAGAACCGTTTGATCCAGCAGCACGGACTTGATATTACGCTTTTTCCGCATTAGTTTTTCGTAAAATTGCTCTAATTCAAATTGATCATCGAGCGGCTCCGGACCAAGCTGGGAAAGTGGCAGTACATCGAACTCCTCCCCTTTAAGGTACAGATGCATCGTGCCGAATTTACGTACATCACGATAACGTAATTCTGTTCCATCATTAAAATGAAAGATGACATGGGTATGTTTATCCACCGGTTCCTCTTTTCCGGTTAGTAAATACTTCCCTTCCATTCTTAAATGAGAAACCAGTGCAAATATCTCGGTATAAAAAATTAGGAATTTTCCTCTTCGATTAATATCTAAAATGATTTGTCCGCTTAATGCATCGGCAAACTGTTCAGTCACAGTTGGATATTTAATGATTTTGGGCCATTTTATCGTCACTGAACTGATTTGTTTATGCAGCACCAATTCCCGTAGTGTTCGGACAATCGTTTCTACTTCAGGAAGTTCAGGCACCCCATCCCCCTCCTTTCAGGACAAACGTCCGCCTTGTGCGGACATTTGTCTTTTCCCGGTGCCTGGCACCGGGTTTTTTTCGATTTATTTGGCATCGAACCAGGTTGGGCCGTAGGAGTAGTCTACTTTTAATGGTACTTTTAACTCGACGGCGTTTTCCATTACATCCGGGACGATGATTTTTAACTTTTCTATTTCTTCCGGCGGTGCTTCAAAGATTAATTCATCATGAACTTGCAATAAGAGCCTAGTTTGAAGTTTTTCTGATTTCAAGCGTTCAGCCATATCAATCATTGCCTTTTTAATAATATCCGCCGCACTCCCTTGGATCGGGGTATTCATCGCTGTTCGTTCGGCAAAGCTGCGCAAGTTGAAGTTTCGGCTTGTAATTTCCGGCAAGTATCTTCGTCTATGTAGCAATGTCGTCACATAGCCTTTTTGCTTTGCTTCGCGTACGATTTCCTCCATATATTCCTTCACCTTTGGGTAACTTTCCAAATAACGGGAAATAAAGCTGCCCGCTTCTTTTCTTGTGATTTTCAAGTTTTGACTCAATCCATAATCACTGATGCCGTAGACAATACCAAAGTTCACTGCCTTGGCGTTGCGGCGCATATTTGCTGTCACTTCATTCTTCTCAACATGGAATACATCCATGGCCGTTTTCGTATGAATATCCATCCCTTCTTTGAAGGCCTGAATTAATTTCTCATCACCGGCAATATGAGCAAGAACACGCAATTCAATTTGCGAATAATCGGCGGCAAAAATAACCCAGTCCGGCTCTGAAGCAACAAACGCCTGACGGATTTTTCTTCCTTCTTCCAAACGGATCGGGATGTTTTGCAAATTCGGATCCATTGAACTTAATCGACCTGTTTGCGTTAAGGTTTGATTAAAAATCGTATGAACCTTGTCCGTTTTTGGATTCACTACTTTAAGCAGTCCTTCAATATAGGTGGATTTCAGCTTCCCTAACTGACGGTAATGAAGAATGTTTCCGATAATCTCGTGGCTCTGCTCGAGTTGTTCCAAAACGTCCGCAGAAGTGGAATAACCAGTCTTTGTTTTTTTAATAACAGGCAGCCCAAGCTTTTCAAAGAGAATGACGCCCAACTGCTTAGGAGAATTAATATTAAACGTTTCTCCCGCTAATGAATAAATGCGCGTTTCCAATTGTTCCAGCCTGCCCTTGAGTTCTTCCCCCATTGAAGTAAGCCGCTCGCGGTCAACTTTTACCCCTTGTGATTCCATGTCTGCGAGGATAAGAGAGAGAGGCATTTCAAGATCATAAAACAACTCCAGCTGCTGATTGTGTTTTAGCTCCTCTTGGAGTTTTTCCTCAAGCTGAGATAATACTAGTGCCTTTCGTACAAGATGCGGTGCAAGGTGCTTATCCTCCGGAATTCTTCGTTTTGCTCCTTTGCCATAGAACACATCATCACTTTGGACGCCCGAAATGGCATATCGTTTCGCAATAGAGGATATATCTTCAATGGAAGCTGACGGATCTGCAAGATAGGACGCAATGAGTACATCATAACCGATACCGGATAGATGGATCCCGTGATGGCGCAAGATTACCTCAGACCGTTTCGCATCGTAAACAATCTTTTTCTTTTCCTCATCCTCAGCCCATGCTTTAAAAACCGGTGAAGCGAAAGCAAGCGAATGGGCGATAAAAAAAGAACCTTTTTCATTTACAAGCGCAAAGCCAAGAATGTCAGCATAATGATAATTTTCCTCCAGGACCTCCACATAGAAATACGATTGGTCAGTAAATAGGTCTTCTGTTATTTCCTCAACAGCCACAAATTCGATATCTTCTAAAACAGCCTCATCTGCCGCAGGTTCGTCTACATGATCCATCTTGTTTAACAGTGATTGGAAACCGAGTTCCTTAAAAATAGTGCTGACTTTTTCTTTATCATATTCTTTAAACTGAAGATCACCTATTTCCACTTCAATCGGTGCTTCACGTAAAATAGTAGCCAATTCCTTGCTCAATACAGCCTGTTCCTTAAATTCCGTCAGTTTCTCTTTTAATTTTTTCCCGCTTACTTTGTCAATCGATTCCAGCACTTCCTCCACTGTATGAAATTCCTTTAACAGTTTGATCGCTGTTTTTTCACCAACCCCCGGCACCCCCGGTATGTTGTCTGATTGATCGCCCATCAATCCTTTCATATCAATAATTTGCTGCGGTGTTAATCCGTATTTTTCCTGAATATGTTCAGGTGTGTACACTTCAATATCCGTAATGCCTTTCTTGGTAATCCCAACCGTTGTTTGTTCCGAACTCAGCTGCGTTAAATCCTTATCACCTGAATAAACCTTTACCTCAAAGCCTTCTTGTTCAGCTTGTAAAGAAAAAGTTCCGATGATATCATCCGCTTCATAATTTTCCAGTTCATAGCGCGAAATTTGAAAAGCATCCAGCAATTCACGTAAAAATGGAAACTGCTCAGATAATTCAGGCGGAGTTTTCTGTCTTCCCCCTTTATATTCGCTAAAGGTTTTATGACGGAAGGTTGTTTTTCCAGCATCAAAGGCAACCAGCAAATGGGTTGGCTTTTCCTCTTCAAGAATTTTCATCAGCATCATCGTAAATCCATAGACTGCATTTGTATGTATCCCTTTATCATTATGTAAAAGCGGTAAGGCGAAAAAGGCACGATAGGCAATACTATTGCCATCGATCAATACTAATTTTTTCGTCAAATGAAACACCCTCTCCTTAAATTTCCACAATAAAAAAAACACCGTGATTTCCTCCCCTAGTTTATCATGATTAGATAAGGAAAGGAAAATAACGGTGTTTCATTCTATTACGGTTAATTTGTATTGCCAGTTAAGTAACGAATGTATGGAGAGTCTGACGGCAGAACGAGTACGGTTTCTCCATTAATGGTTTTCTTATAGGATTCCAATGTCCGGAATAGGGAGTAGAATTCCCCACTTTTAGCATAAGATTGATTATAAATTTGGGCTGCTTCAGACTCGCCTTCACCGCGGATTGTTTCAGCATCGGCTTTTGCCTTTGCCAGCATTTCTTGGACAGTCTTATCAGTCTCCGCGGTAATTTTATTTTTTTCCGCATCCCCCATTGAGAGGTATTCCTGTGCTTTTGATTCACGCTCAGAAATCATTCTTGTATATACAGACTGCTCATTTTCCTCAGGCAGGTCCGTTCTTTTCATCCTGACATCGATAACTGTAATTCCGTATTTATCGTTTACAAGCAGTTCATTTACTCTTTCTGTAATTCGATCATTTAATGAGCCTCTTGAGGAGTTCTCATCATTAATAATTTCATCATAATTAAGCTGTCCCAGTTCAGAACGAACGGTAGAATAAATAAATTCCTCCATCCTGCTTTCCGCATTTGTTGTTGTTCTAGCATTTGAAATCATCAGCTTCGGGTCAACAATTTTCCAGACAGCATAGTTATCGATAATGATTCTTTTCTTATCTTTTGTATTAATTTCTGCTTCTTTTACATCATAAGTCATTTGGTATTTTGGCAGGGAGGTTACGCTTTGGATAAACGGAACTTTATAACTAAGTCCCGGCTTATCTATGATTCTGACTACCTCGCCAAATTGGCGTACCACTTTATACTCTCCTTCACGCACAATAAATAGATTAGCAAATATGAGGATAAGTAAAGCTAATAAGATGACAAGAAAAATACCAATTCGCGTATATTTTCTCCACTCAAAATTACCTCCACTATTTTTCATATTAATAATTTTCTCATCAGCCATTCGATTCACTTCCCTTCTTTGAATCGTCCGTTGTTGTTTCTTTTTCTAACGGGCGTATTGGGAAGTATTTCATCGTATTGCCATCATCATTCATGATATAGACTTCCGCCTTTGGCAATACTTGCTCGATCGTTTCAATGATGAGCCGTTCTCTAGTAATATTGGGATTAGTCTGATATCCTTCATACAATTTATCAAACACCGCAACATCTCCGCGCGCCTGCTCAACACGAGCTGCTTTATCCCCCTGTGCATTGAAAATAATCGCTTCTTTTTCCCCTTCCGCTTCATTTAAGCGTTTATTTTCATATTTTCTGGCTTCATTAATTTTTGTATTCATCGTCTCACGGGCATCTGTCACATTCGTAAATGCTTTTCGGACCTCGGCATTCGGGAGTTCCACATCCTGCAATTTAACTGCCATAACAGAAATACCAATATCATATTTTTTAATTAAATTCGATAATAAGTCCCTGACTTCCGCTTCAATTTCTGCCTTGCCTGAAGTTAGAGCATCATCTATTTTTGAACTTCCAATAATGCTCCTTAATGAGGCCGAAGTGGCGTCACGTAACAATTCTTCTGGATTCTCTGAATTAAATAAGAACTTCGTAGGTTCAGTGATTTTCCATTGAACAACAAGGTCTGCCAGAACAATATTTTCATCCCCGGTGATCATTTTTGTTTCTTCGGGAATTTCCTCTACATTCTGCCCGTCCTGATTATAACCAAATGTTAAACTGTATGTTTCTTTTGACAGCTTTTCCACTTTTTGAATTGGCCACGGCATTTTAAAGTGTAGCCCCGGTTCTGATGTCCCTTCCTGGGCGTTACCAAAGGTGAGAATTACAGCTTGTTCTGACTCATCGACCGTATACCAGCTTGTAAATGCTGTTAAGGCCAGTATAATAACGAGAATTACAGCCGCTGTAATGATGTACATCCTTTTTAGGCTAACCATTCTACCACCCTTTCTTTAATCAATTTAGTAGTTTATACGGATAAAGAGCGGATAAGGTTTCATCATAACCGTTTTTTTGCAAAATAAAGAGGACAAGAGCATTCTCGCTCCCGTCCTTTTTATTTTTGGCTCCTTGGATGAAGGGGTATTTCAATTATTATTATAACAACCGATTGTAAATATTGCTTGAACGGTATGTTAATAAAATGTAAATCAGCCCTTTAACCAAGTGGAAATTTTTTCATTAATTCGATCGTAAAGGTAGTTCCTACGCGAACCTCACTATCAACAGTTACTTTTCCTTTATGAACCTCCATTATATGCTTCACAATGGCAAGACCAAGGCCTGTCCCGCCTGAAATTCGATCTCTGGCTTTATTCACTCGGTAAAACCGTTCAAATATCCTTGGAATTTCCTCCGCTTCTATTCCCATACCAGTATCCGTTATATGGACCTTTACTTTATTTGACGCTTCTTCTACTCTAATCGCAACACTGCCGCCACTTGAAGTATAAATTAAGGAATTCGATATAATATTGATGAAAACTTGCTTTAATCGGTATACATCGCCCTCAAGAGTAACCTGATCCGTATGATGAATAAATATAAGATCAATTTCTTTTTCCTCAGCCTTCCCCATCATCATTGTATTAACCTCATCAAGTAAATCAATCAAATTGAAAGATTGAACGGATAGACGAAATCCCTCGTTCTCAATTTTTGATAACTCAAGAAGATCATAAATCAATGATTGAAGCCTGTCGCTTTCCTTTAAAATAATATTTAAAAAGGCTTCCAGCGTTTCCTGATCTTCCATCGCTCCATCTAATAGCGTTTCAGAAAATCCTTTAATGGATGTAATCGGCGTTTTGAGTTCATGAGAAACATTCGAGACAAAATCCTTACGCATCTGCTCTAATTTTTTGATCTCCGTTATATCATGAAATACTAACAGGATTCCCTTCCAGACATCATTTGTCCCGATAATCGGTACGCCGTACACTTCAAAGTGACGCCGTTCAATTTTTATCGGAAGAATCACCTGCCGCTTTATCTTTTGCTCCGTCATAAAAATTTCTTCAATAATTTTGCATATTTCCGGATATTCAATCACTTCATAGTAGAGCTTATAATGATTATCCGAAGCTTTAACGTCAAAAATTTCCTTGTATGTCCGATTAATTAAATTAATATAGCCGCGGCCGTCAATCAATATCAAGGCACTGCCGACGTTTTCGATCAAAGTTGTAAGACGGTCGTTTTGCATCTCATGTGTTTTCACCATATTTTGCAGATTACGTGCTAATATATTTATCGCAACATTCAGCATTCCTGTTTCATCGATTTTACTTTCATACACCCTTGCCCGATAATTCCCTTTTGCCAATTCCATCGCCACATCCGTCGCCATTTCAATTGGTTTTGTATACCTAGTCATGATTTTATAACCTAAGAGAACAATCGCAACTAACGCTAGGGCAAAACTAATCGTTAATATCCACCATATTTGCTGATAGGCAGCCTCAATTTCCTTTAATTGTGTACTAAAAATGGCAAATCCTTCTTGTTTGTCATTATACACAACAGGTTCCCAATAATAGTACAAATCTGAACCTGTCAGGGAATTCGCTTCATTTACAAATGTTTGATCATGGTCTGCAATTCCTTTTAAAATCGATAAATATTCCTTGTCTGAACTATTATCAATGTCACCCTTACTGTCATGAACAATGCGGCCTTCTTGGTCAACAATTCCTATTCTCACATTCAATAGATCGCTTAAATCATTTACTTTGCCCTTTTCAATCTGGTGAATACCGCCTATTTCTTCAATATAAGCAGAAACTAGGACACTTTCCTTATCGAAACGTTCTCCAATAACTCCTAAATAATAGCTTTTAAATAATTGACCAAGCATGAGTCCAAGAACAACTAAAACAAGTAAAAGGAGTGACATTAACGTTACGAAAAGTTTCGTTCGAAACGATGTCATTCTCCTTTTGGCTCCTCCAATTTATAGCCTAAGCCGCGTATTGTTTTAATGTAGGCTGGTTTTTTTGTATTCCGCTCAATTTTCTCACGTAAATGACTAATATGAACATCGACAATTCTTGTATCACCGGCAAAGTCATAATTCCATACTGCACTTAACAGTTGATCTCGCGTTAAGACACGGCCTTTATTTTTTGCTAAATATAAAAGTAATTCAAATTCCTTTGGCGTTAATTCCAAAAGTGAGTCCTCAAAATACGCTTCATACTGTTCTGGAAATATCGTTAGGCTGCTGATCACCATTTTCTCGAGGTCATCCTGACTTTGGGCTGATGCCTCTGACTGAATTTGGGATCGTCTTAAAATAGCCTTTACCCTAGCAACAACCTCACGCGGGCTAAATGGCTTTGTCATATAATCATCTGCGCCTAATTCAAGACCAAGCACTTTATCAAATTCATCATCTTTTGCAGTAAGCATTAAGATTGGAGTAAAGTTTCGCTGCTGCCGAAGCTGTTTGCACACTTCCACTCCATCCATTTTTGGCAGCATCAAATCTAGTACAACTAGATCCGGTTTCTCTGACAATGTGAGATCTCTTCCTTCTTCCCCATCCATCGCCGTTATTACCTCATAACCTGCCTGACGCAAATTATACTGAAGTAAAGTGAGAATTGATTGTTCATCATCCACAACAAGCACTTTTTTCACAATACAAGCCTCCGTTATCCATATAGTATTTTCCCTTCTATCCCAGAGCACTTATATTATTACTATACACTAAGAAGGCATCGGAAACACCAAAAAGATTCTCTAATTTCTTTAATACAAAAAAATTCAGGGAAATTAAAATTCCCTGAATTTTAAAAATATTTTTAAGATAAAACAGCCATAACATTTTTAACTGATTCAACTGAACGGTCAAGAGCCGCTTTTTCATCATCCGTTAACTCAAGTTGAATAACCTTTTCAATTCCGTCACCGCCGATAATAGTTGGCACACCGAGATAAATTCCTGTATACCCATACTCACCTTCAAGATAGGCAACTGTTGGAAGCACACGTTTCTGGTCTTTTAAAATCGCCTCTGTCATTTCCACTAGCGCAGCTGCAGGTGCATAATAAGCACTTCCGTTTCCTAAGAGATTTACAATTTCTCCACCGCCTTTACGAGTACGAGACACAATCTCCGCTATGCGTTCTTTGGGGATCAGAGTTTCGAGCGGTATTCCTCCAGCATATGAATAGCGGACAAGCGGCACCATATCATCACCATGACCACCGAGAACAAAACCAGTAATATCTTTAACCGAAAGTTTGAGTTCTTGAGCGATAAATGTACGGAAACGTGCGGTATCAAGAACACCTGATTGCCCAATGATACGGTTTTTCGGAAATCCTGACTCTTGGAAAACAGTATATGTCATCGCATCAACCGGATTTGTTAATACAATGATATAGCAGTCTGGAGAATATTTTACGATTTCCTTTGTTACTGCCTTCATCACTTTTTGATTTGTCTGTACTAAATCATCACGGCTCATTCCCGGCTTTCTAGCGATACCAGCAGTAATGATAACGACATCAGAATCCATCGTATCTTCATAATTTGAAGTACCAATAATGTTTGTATCAAAACCTTGGACAGGACTTGCTTCCAGCATATCTAACGCTTTCCCTTTCGTTGGGTTTTCCATTTGCGGGATATCAACTAAGATAACATCCCCAAGTTCCTTTTGCGCTAAAAATAATGCTGTAGTTGCTCCGGTAAAACCACTGCCAATCACTGAAATTTTATTACGTTTTAAAGCCATATTTATCCTCTCCCCTTTAGTTATTTACATAAATAAACAATACCAGAAAATTCTGATTATAGGAAGTACAAGATTCTCGCCCATAATATATCCTATTAATAAAGTCACCTTTTTAAAACTTTTACCTATGAAATAAAAAAGCATCCGGCCAAATTTAGGATTTGACCGGATGCCTTTTTTGTTTAATTATTACATGTTCTTAATTAACTCGTCTCCGAATTCAGAACATTTTACTTCTGTTGCACCTTCCATTAGACGGGCAAAGTCGTAAGTTACTACTTTAGAAGCAATTGTTTTCTCCATTGATTTCGTAATCATCTGAGAAGCTTCAGTCCAACCAAGGTGATCGAGCATTAAGCAGCCAGAAAGAATAACAGAAGATGGATTCACTTTATCTAATCCTGCATATTTTGGAGCTGTACCAGGTGTCGCTTCAAAGATAGCATGTCCTGTTACGTAGTTTATGTTTGCTCCAGGAGCAATTCCGATTCCGCCAACTTGAGCCGCAAGAGCATCAGAAATAAAGTCACCATTCAGGTTCATCGTTGCAACAACGTCAAATTCACTTGGACGTGTAAGGATTTGTTGTAAGAAGATGTCTGCAATCGCATCTTTTACAATAATTTTGCCTGCAGCTTCAGCATCTGCTTGTGCTTTGTTTGCTGCTTCAATGCCTTGCTCTTCTTTAATGCGGTCGTATTGATTCCATGTGAATACTTTATCCGCATATTCTTTTTCCGCTACTTCGTAACCCCAGTTTTTGAATGCTCCTTCAGTAAACTTCATGATGTTCCCTTTATGTACTAAAGTTACAGATTTTCTTCCTTCTTTCAGAGCATATTCAATCGCTGCACGAACAAGACGGCTTGTCCCTTCTTGAGAAACCGTTTTAATCCCGATTCCAGAAGTTTCCGGGAAGCGAATTTTTGTTACGCCGAATTCGTCTTGTAAAAGTTTGATTAATTTTTTAGCTTCTTCTGAGCCTTGAACAAACTCAACACCAGCATAGATATCTTCAGTATTTTCACGGAAGATTGCCATATCCGTATCCTGAGGACGTTTAACCGGTGAAGGTACTCCTTCAAACCAACGTACAGGACGCAGGCATACATACAAATCTAATTCTTGGCGAAGCGCAACGTTTAGTGAACGGATCCCGCCGCCAACAGGTGTTGTTAAAGGTCCTTTAATTGCAATCAAATATTCATTGATAACATCTAAAGTTTCTTTTGGAAGCCATTCGCCCGTTTGGTTAAATGCCTTCTCACCAGCTAAAACTTCTTTCCACTCAATTTTGCGTTCACCGTTATATGCTTTTTCAACTGCAGCATCTAATACTCTTGATGCAGATGCCCAGATATCGGCACCAATGCCATCTCCTTCGATAAACGGTATAACTGGTTGATTTGGAACATTCAATACTCCATTTGCTACTGTAATTTTTTCTCCTGACATATTATATCCCTCCAAGATGCTAGTAAATTGAACGTTTTGCAGGAATATCTTAAACGTTACTCGAAATTAACCAATATATTCCAG
>CALGSR010000162.1 GCA_937902115.1 uncultured Bacillus sp.
CAAGGAACATCCCGACAAGGAGCGGGCTCATGCTTCCTAATTCGTGAAAAAATAAAGACATTTTTGAATGGTATTTTACTAACGAAGGATTGATACAAAATATAATCATTCCTGTGATCGCTATAGTAAAAACCGGAAGGAAAAATACTGACTTTAAACCATCCAGTGCTTGGGGAAATCCCGCCATTAATTTTTTCAACAAAAGAGTGACATACCCGGCAAGAAAACCAGCAATCACTCCTCCCAGAAATCCTGAACCAGTTCCTTCTCCACCTGTATGCACAACCGCGATCAATCCGCCAATCATTCCTGGAGCAAAGCCAGGTCGTTCAGCGATACTTGAAGCAATAAACCCGGCAAAAACAGGGACCAGCAGAAAAAATGCATTTTCCTCCCCAATCATCCTGAGCAATTCTGCAAATGCATGTACTGACGCGGTGTCTGGACCCCCTCCTGCGATACTGAAGAATTGGGATATGGCAGATAATAGCCCGCAAGCGACAGCAAAGGGCAGTACTGCAGAAATCCCATTCATGAAATGTTTATAGACTCTGCTCCCCTGTTCGCTTCCTTCATTTAGCGATTTTTCCATTTTAAAAATTGGGACGTCATTCGAGAGCGCACGATTCAATAATTCATTCGTCTCATGGACCGCCTTCCCGACGTTAGTCTGTAACACGGGTTTTCCATTGAATCTAGCCATTTCCACCTTCGTGTCAGCTGCCACAATAATAACAGAGGCCTCTGCAATATCTCGTTCAGTTAAGCGATTTTTCACACCAATGGCACCGTTCGTTTCAACCTTGAGGGAAATCCCTAATTCTTCTGCGTGCCGCTTTAATTTTTCAGCCGCAATATATGTATGGGCAATCCCGGCCGGACAGGCCGTAACGGCTAGTATATTTTTTACAGCCTTCGCTTTTATCTCTGCTTTATCCTCCTGCGTTGCCTTGTTTGCTATATCTCTTTCGCTTTCCTTATCAGCAAACGCATGAAGAATTTCTTCTATTGAAACAGCTTCCATCATTGTTTTTTTTAAATCCTTATCAGCTAAATACGAAGCAAGTTTTGCCAGGGCATTCAGATGGGTTTGGTCAGCCCCTTCGTTTACAGCAATCAAGAAGAAAAGGTGAGCTGGCTTGCCGTCTAATGAATCAAAGTCAATGCCAGCATGTGAGCGTCCAAATACAACCACCGTTTCCTTCACTGCAGCCGATTTCGCATGAGGAATCGCAATTCCCCTTCCCATTCCTGTCGTACTGATTTCTTCGCGGGCAAATAAATCCTTCGTAAAACCTTCTTTATTATGCAGTTTACCTGCTCGGTCAAGCTGGTTAATCATTTCAAGTAATACGTCTTTTTTGGATTCAGCATGTATATCTAATAGGATGGTGTTTTCATTTAATAATTGTGTAATTTTCATTCCTTCATTATATAGGCATGTTATTCCCAGCTCAATAACAAAAGTTCAGCACTGAACCCCGGACCCAAAGCTGCACAAAGCCCTAAGTCTTGCTGCTTTCCTTTATGTAAAAAGCGATTTAAGACAAAAAATACAGTGGCCGAAGACATATTCCCGTATTCCCGCAACACTGCCAACGGTAAATCAACCATTGATGGGCGCATCTGCAAGGAGTTCACATAAGCATCCAATACTTTTTTGCCGCCGGGATGAGCAATAAAATGACTAATTTGCTCCATCGATATCTTATGTTTTTGTAAAAAATCTGCTACATTCGGCTTTAACCATTTTTCCACAATGCAGGGAATATCTTTAGAAAAAACAACAAATAACCCTTCGTTTTTTATTTTCCAGCCCATCACATCGAGGGAATGCCGCATGGTTGTTGATTGTGTAGCTACGATTTTCGGTAAGGATGGAAGGTTGCTTATTCCATCGATGTTATCTTCATCTCCAGCAACAAGGACACAGGCAGCCCCATCAGCGAACAGCGAGGTACCAATCAAATTGCTCTTTGAACGGTCATTGTATTGGAAGGTCAAGCTGCACAGTTCAATACTCAGTACCAGAACCTTGGCTTTTGGATAAGCTTTACAGTATTCAAAAGCACGAGATAATCCGGAAGCCCCGCCGGCACAGCCTAAGCCCCAGATTGGAATTCTTTTTGTTCTTTCAGAAAAGGGCAGTACATTCATAATCCGTGCCTCAATGCTGGGCGTTGCCATTCCTGTAGTCGTGATTAAAAAAATAGCTTCAATTTCCTCACAGGCGATTTCGCGCCTTAATAATGTTTGATTGGCAAGACAATTGTTTATTGCCTCCGTTCCAAGTTCAACAGCCGCTTCAATAAATGCAGCATTTTTCTCTTCAAAGGTATGCGGGTCTTTATACCAAGCCAAATCTTTTACAAAATGCCGCTTCTCGACATGGCCATTGGGAAATGCTTTTAACAGACGCTCGATATCTTGAAATGACTCTGAAAACAATTCCCGGGAAAAATTCATCACTTCTTTCTGTTGCAAAGTATTGGGCGGTACCGCCTCTCCAATTGATATCATGACAGCCATCATACTATCTCCTAATCATTTACATTTACCTTTAAGTTGCCTCACAATTGGTAAAAATATACTAAATACAAAACAAACCTGTCACCCGCCAGGACAACTTCTCGATAAAGATTTAGATTGTCCCCATTAAAGTCATATTTTTTATAATTTTCAAATTATTATGATAAAATTTGTTTTATAGTTCAGAATAGCCGTTTCGTTCAATAAGATAATCAAAAGAGGAGGTATTTAGATGAATCGAGGCAGCCGAGTAATTATTGAAGATGAATTACTTGAACAATATGATTTTGAAGGAGTATTGATTAACACGCTGGAACCGCAGATAGGCATGCTGGTCATGAGCAGCAAAGATGACACTTTCACGCTTCATGTCTTCCAGATGAAACTTAACCAACTAGCTGAATATCATGTCACCACTGAATTGACCGCCAAATCATTTCCAACTCTTTCTCATATGCAATACTCTTTGCGTTCATTTTCATCGATTAAAGACTATGAATTTATGGATTTTCTAAAGAGACACAATAAATGAGCTGGACACTCGTTCGTCTAAGAAGACCTTTATACATCCTTAACCTATGTAAAAAGTCCGGTAAGCAGTCTTACCGGACTTCTTCATTAACATTTAACACAGCTTTATATCATATGAACAACGGTGTTCGCGTTTATTTTTGAGTTCCTCAGATTTAATTATGAACAAAAGGATGGGTTTAAAAAGTGTCATCCGAAAATCGAATGACACTCTTCTTTTTAATATTACCCAGTTACTGCTGATAATTTTTTTGCCGCTTCTGCTACTTTTTCAAGGCCTTCTGCGACAATAGCATCAACCTTATCAGGTGCTGCGGCATGACCTTCGATAATGATTTCATCAATGATCTCCATACCAAAAACTCCGCCAAATACGTTTTTCATATAATTTACAGCCATTTCCATTGGAGCTGCCTCTGGTGTAGAATAAATGCCACCGCGTGCATTTAAAAGGATTGCTTTTTTATCAGTCATTAATTGTACAGCATTTCCATTTTCATCATACTTGAAGGCAAACCCTGCTTCGTAAACATAATCGATAAATGTGTGTAATTTAGCAGGAATGGTTAAGTTCCATAGTGGGAAGGCAAATACGACAACATCCGCTGCTGTTAAGGCATCCTTCGCTTTTTGTTTTGCTGCTAAAAGACGTTGCTCCACATCTGTTAATTCTTCACCTGATTGTAATTTTGCAAAAGCATTAAATAAATCTTGACCAAAATAAGGTGTATCTTCTGCATAAACATCATAAGTTGTAACATTTACACCTATTAGATTTTCCATAAACGTTTCATACATTTTACTTGATACAGCCTCAGATGCTGGACGGTTATTTGCTTTAACTACTAGTACATTCATTCTATATAATTCTCCTTTATTTTGAATTTGTTTATTTTAATTTAATTTATCTTGAATTAATAATATATTACTCTAATATTTAAGTCAACTAAAAAGATTTTGAATCAAGCTACTTTCATTTCGTTTATTCTTAAATAAGTTATCTCGAATATAAGGTAAATAATAATACGATTATACATATGTGTCAATAGATTGAAACAAGTTATTTATGATATTTTTCTTGATATTCTTTAAATCATGTTTGCTATGCCATAAAGTAGACTTCCATAAATGGGGGTTTTCCTTCATCCCCCACTTATGGTTAGTCGTACTTATCGGGCTTTTACTGGCAGTTGATCCCCCACCTAACTTCTTCAACTTTGTAAACTCACAATCTTGAGGCGGGGGGCTTACTGCCAGTTAACGCGGGATAAAAAAAGCCCCTTCATACATATGTGAAGAGGCTTTTTGATTTAGCATATTTTTTCTGTTTATCATTTATTCTTACGATGACTGTTATACTCCAGCGTATGCGTTGAATGCACCATCAACTGGAATCACAACACCATTAACAAAGCCGGATGCTTCCGGGCTTACTAAATATAATAAAGTACCGACTAAATCGGATGCTTCACCAAAGCGGCCCATTGGAGTATGTTGAAGAATTTTTTCCGAGCGTTCTGAGAATGAGCCATCTTCATTTTTTAATAACTTCTCATTTTGCTTTGTTAGGAAGAAACCAGGTGCAATCGCATTTACACGAATTCCAACCTTTGACATATGAACGGCCAGCCACTCTGTGAAATTGCTAACTGCAGCTTTCGCACCGCTGTATGCCGGTACTTTCGTTAGTGGAGAATATGCACTCATTGATGTTATATTAACGATCGTTGCTCCAGGGCGGTTTATCATATCTTTGGCAAATTCCTGTGAAGGCAGCAATGTCCCGATGAAATTTAAATTAAACACAAATCCAACGCCTTCCGCGTCTAAATCAAAAAATGTAACCGCGTCATCGGGCTTCTGCTCCGCATCTTCCGCAAATAAATATTCTTTCGTCGTTTGTCCTTTCGGATGATTTCCTCCTGCTGCATTGATTAAAATATCAACCGGTCCCAACTTGTCATGGATTACTTCATGAGCCGCTTTTAAACTTTCCTTATTAACAACATCCCCTTGAACACCGATCGCCACACCACCATTTTTGACTACTTCTGCCGCTTTTTGCTCCGCGTTTTCCAAGTTCCTTGCTAGAATTGCAACTTTGGCCCCACAAATAGCTAAAGCTTGCACAAACTGCTCTGCAAGGACACCGGTTCCTCCGGTTACAACGGCAACTTTATCAGTTAAATCAATTTGAAACGGTATTTTTGTCATTCTATTCTCCCCCTCAATCGTCCATCCATTAAGTCTTATTCCATTGTTATGGGATTTCAATCAAATGTGCCTTGGCGTATTTGCGCCCTATACTCGCGAGTTCGCTCGAAAAATTCCCTTTGA